>NZ_JASCOM010000110.1:0-20033 GCF_029959925.1 Pseudomonas sp. PS02303 | reverse complement strand
GGCTCACTCCCACAGGAGGCTTCGGGTGCACACAAAATCTCTATTCACGCGATCCACTGTGGGAGTGAGCCTGCTCGCGATGAGGCCGGCTCAGGCTGCCGAGATATCAGGTGAACTCGAACGTATCAGCATCGAGATTCGCCGGAAACCGTGTGCGATAGGCTTGCAGATCCGCCGCATTCAGCACGACCTGGAACACGCCATCGGCTTCGCCGGCACTGAGCAATGTCTCACCCTGGAAATCCAGCACCTGACTATCACCGGTGTAAGCAAAGCCTTTGCCGTCGGTACCGATGCGATTGACCGCCGCCACGTAGCACAGGTTTTCAATCGCCCGCGCTGGCAGCAAACGGTTCCAATGCTGACGACGCGCGCCGGGCCAGTTGGCGGTGTAGAGCAGCAAGTCAGTGTCTTGTGCATCGCGGCTCCAGACCGGGAAACGCAAGTCGTAGCAAATCAGCGGCCGCACACGCCAGCCCTTGAGCTCGAACTGCACCTGGCGCTCGCCCGGTGTGTAGTGGTTGTGCTCACCGGCCATGCGGAAAAGGTGACGCTTGTCGTAGTGCCAGACTTCCCCGTCCGGCCGCGCCCACAACAGTCGATTGCGGTGGCTGCCATCAGCGGCCTGGACGATGACGCTGCCGGTGATCACCGCATCAAGTTTCGCCGCCTGGACACGTAGCCATTTGCTGGTCGGACCGTTTTCCGCTTCGGCGAGGGTCTGCGATTCCATGGAAAAACCGGTGGTGAACATCTCCGGCAGAATGATCAGATCCGCCCCGCGAGCCTGCTCAAGCAATGGCTCGAAATGCTCCAGGTTGGCCTGACGGTCGTGCCAGGCCAGGGTGGTCTGGATCAGCGCGACGTTCAGATTGGGCAGTGCACTCAGATCACGCATAGTTTTGCCGCTGCTTCACGCAACGTCTCCTCGCGTTTGGCGAAGCACAAGCGCACCAGGCGCTGGCCTTCAGGCGGTGTCTGGTAGAAAACCGAGATCGGGATGCTCGCCACGCCATGTTCACGGGTCATCCACAGCGCCATTTCGACGTCATTGAGGTCCGGGCGGATCTGCGAATAATCGACCAACTGAAAATACGTGCCGGTCACGCGCTTGAAGCTGAAACGCGACGATGCCAGCAGATCGCAGAACAGATCGCGCTTGGCCTGGTAGAAACCCGGCAGTTCTTCGACGTGTTCAGGATGTTCGGCCATGAAGTCGGCCAAGGCGTATTGCAGCGGGGTCACGCCGCAGAAACTGACGTACTGGTGAACCTTGCGCAGCTCGGCGGTGAGCGCCGGCGGTGCGACCACGTAGCCGGTTTTCCACCCGGTGACGTGATAGGTCTTGCCGAAAGAACTGACCACGAAGGCGCGCTGATACAGCTCTTCGTGATTCAGCACGCTGACGTGAGGCACGCCGTCGAAGACCAGGTGTTCGTAGACTTCGTCACTGACGATGTAGATGTCGCGATCCCGAATCAACGCTGCCAACTGGTCCAGCTCGGCACGGCTGATCAGCGCGCCACTCGGGTTATGCGGAGCGTTCAGCACGATCATCCGCGTGCGCGGCGTAATCGCTTCGGCGAGTTTCTCGAAGTCGATGGAAAAATCATTCAGACCCAGTTGCACATGCACGCATCGCCCACCGGCCAGCTCCACCGACGGCTCGTAGCTGTCGTAGCACGGATCGAACACGATCACTTCATCGCCGCTGTGGATAACCGCTTGAATCGCACAGAAGATCGCTTGGGTGGCACCGGGAGTGACCGTCACTTCATGGTCGGCATCCACGCTGACGCCGTAGGTGCGGGCGATCTTCGCCGAAATCTGCTGACGCAGCGCCGGCAGGCCGGTCATCGGTGAATATTGGTTGTGGCCATTGGCAATGTGCCGACCGACCGCATCGCACAGGGCTTGCGGCGCATCGAAATCAGGAAACCCCTGGGACAGGTTGATCGCCCCGGTTTGCGCCGCGAGCTGAGACATCTGAGTGAAGATAGTGATGCCGACATTCGGCAGCTTACTGGTGATCATCGGTAGCCCCTTGCAGGTGAGCTGCAAGTTTCAAGCTGCAAGCTGCAAGTGGTCAAGCAACAAACCATCAGACACAAAAAAGGGCTCTGACTTGAGCCCTTTTCTGCAGTGAGTTGAAGCTTGCAGCTTGATACTTAAAGCTGCTTCTATTTCTTATCGCGGCGCTTTTTGTCGGCCTTTTTGTGGTGCGACATCATGCGACGCTTCTTGTTGACCTGACGGTCGGTCAGCGTGGTCTTTTTGCCTTCGAACGGGTTCTCGCCGCCCTTGAACTCGATGCGGATCGGCGTACCGACCAGCTTCAAGACACGACGGTAAGTGTTTTCCAGATAACGGACGTAAGACTTCGGCACCTTCTCGATCTGGTTACCGTGGATCACGATGATCGGCGGGTTCGCACCACCCAAGTGGGCATAACGCAGCTTGATCCGGCGGTTGTTGACCATCGGCGGCGCATGCTCGCTGACCGCATCTTCCAGGATCGTGGTCAGGCGGTTGGTTGGCCAGCGGGTAACCGCGGACTTGAACGAGTTCTGTACGGAGGCATAGAGGTTGCCCACGCCCGTACCGTGCAGGGCCGAGATGAAGTGGATGTCGGCGTAGTCGACGAAGAACAGTCGACGTTGCAGCTCGACCTTCACGAAGTCACGCTCGCTCGGCGTCATGCCGTCCCACTTGTTGATCGCGATCACCAGCGCACGACCCGACTCAATGGCGAAGCCCAGCAGGTTGAGATCGTGATCGACCACACCCTCACGGGCGTCCATCACAAAGATCACCACGTTGGCGTCTTTGATCGCTTGCAGGGTTTTGACCACGGAGAACTTTTCGACTTCTTCGTGGATCTTGCCGCGCTTGCGCACACCGGCGGTGTCGATCAGCGTGTACTTCTCGTCGTTACGCTCGAACGGGATGTAGATGCTGTCGCGAGTGGTACCAGGCTCGTCATAGACGATAACCCGGTCTTCACCGAGCATGCGATTGACCAGGGTCGACTTGCCGACGTTCGGGCGGCCGATGATGGCGATCTTGATCCCGTCTTTTTCGCTAGGGCCAGGAATGCGCTTGGCTTCCTCGCCTTCGGCAACGATCTCTTCTTCGCCTTCTTCCTGTTCGTCATCGTCTTTCGGGAAGTCGCTCAGGGCGATTTCCAGCATCTGGGTGATGCCACGACCGTGGGCGCCGGCGATCGGAATCGCGTGGCCCATGCCCAACGGGGCGAACTCGGCGCGGGCCATTTCAGGGTCGATGTTGTCGACCTTGTTGGCAACCACGTAGGAACGCTTGTTACGTTTGCGCAAATGCTCGGCGATCATCTGGTCGGCGGCGGTAAAACCGGCCTTGGCATCTACCAGGAACAGAACGACATCCGCTTCTTCAATGGCCAGCAACGACTGCTCGGCCATTTTTTCGTCCATACCGTGCTCGTCACCGGAGATACCGCCGGTGTCGACCAGAATGTAGGAACGCCCTTGCCACTTGGCCTCACCGTATTGGCGATCACGGGTCAGACCGGACAAGTCGCCGACGATGGCGTCGCGAGTCCTGGTCAGGCGGTTGAACAAGGTGGACTTGCCGACGTTCGGTCGGCCCACCAGGGCGATTACGGGAACCATGCGGCTCTCCACTTCGTTATTTCAGAAAATACAAAAGCCGCTGCGAGGCAGCGGCTGGTGCTCGGGGCAGCGCTTGAAGGCGCCGCAAGCCTTGCAGAACAAGGCCGCCTGGGGGTTAAACCCCAAGCATAGTCAAACCTTTACTTAATGGTCAGGGCTTCCAGTTTGCCACTGTTGCCATATACATAAATCGTGTCACCCACCACCAGCGGACGGGCACGCAGGCCGTCGCTGTCGATGCGCTCGCGGCCGACGAAACGACCGTCCACCTGGCTCAGCAGGTGCAGGTAGCCTTCCATATCGCCGACTGCAACGTAGCTGGAGAACACTTCCGGAGCCGACAGTTGACGACGAGCCAGCGAATCGTTGCTCCACAAGGCTGTGGTGGAACGTTCGTCGACGCCTTCAACGGTGCCCGAAGACAGGCTCACGTAGACGCTGCCAAAACCCTGCGCGACGCCGGCATAGCTGGAAGCATCACGCTGCCAGAGCTGACGACCGCTTTGCAGGTCCAGTGCCGCAACGCGACCCTGGTAGCTGGCGACGTACAGCGTTTCGCCGGACAGCAGCAGGCCACCGTCGATATCGACCACACGCTCCAGTTCCGAACGACCTTGTGGAATCGCGACCCGTTGTTCCCACACCGGCACGCCGTTGGAAATATCGAGAGCGACCACTTTACCGGTCGACAGGCCAGCCACCGCGAGGCGGTTGGTGACGATCGGTGCGCTGGTGCCGCGCAAGGTCAGGACCGCAGGCGTGCTGTCATACAACCAGCGCTGGGTGCCGGTGGCGGCATCCAGACCAATCAGACGGTCGTCCTGAGTCTGAACCACAACCACGTCACCGTTGTTGGCCGGCGGTGCGAGTACTTCGCTGGACACGCGAGCGCGCCATTTCTCTTCACCATTGATCGCATCCAGAGCAACGATTTCGCCCTTGATGGTGCCGAACATGACCAGACCGTAACCCACGCCAACGGCGCCGGAAACAGGCAGTTCAAGGTCCTTCTTCCATTTGACGTCGCCGTTGCTGCGATCCAGCGCCATCACCACACCGGTGACGTCGGCAGCATAGATGGTATCGCCTTCGATCGCCGGAACCAGCATGTTGTAGGTTTCGCCCTGACCGTCACCGATCGAACGACTCCACTGCTTTTGCAGAACCACTTCTTCTTTGAAGTCGGTCAACTCGGCCGGTGGCAATTCTTTTTTGCTGTTGCTGCTGCAACCCGCGGCCAAAATGGCCAGAGCCAGCAATGCTGCATGTTTCCAACGGATCACGTCACGCATCCCCTTTGGCCAGGTCGTCCAGCTTGATTTGTAGGCCACCGACCGCCGCTTCATCCGACAGTGCCGCCTTGGCTTTTTGATACGCCGTGTTTGCTTCGTCGGTACGACCCAACTGCACCAGCAGGTCGCCTTTGAGTTCTTCGCGCGTGGCCAGGAATGCCTTGTCAGCATCGCCTTCGAGCAGCTTCAGGGCCTCATCGACCTTGTTCTGCGCCGCCAGTACCTGCGCCAGACGCTGACGGGCGATTTCGCCCAGCGCCGGGTTGGCCGGTTTTGCCACGATGGCTTTCAGCTCGGTGGCCGCGTCGTCCAGCTTGCCGCTGTCGACCGCGACTTTCGCCACGAACAAGCTGCCGTACTGTGCATAGGCGCTACCGCCGAACTCGCTGTTGAGCTTGCCGGCCAGGTCCGAAACACGGGCGGCATCGGGCTTGCCGTCAGGCGTCAGCGTGGTTTCGAGCAATTGCTGATAGAGAATCGAGGCGCCTTGCGACTGATTGCTCTGATACTTCTGAAAGGCCTGCCAGCCGAACACGATGACCAGCGCCAACAGGCCGCCAGTGACCAGGGGCTTGCCGTTGCGTGTCCACCAGTCCTTCAAATCTGCCAGGTTTTCGTCTTCGGTACTCGACACCCCAATACTCCTTAATCGCTAAATCGGCTGTTTATGACAGCTTCAACCCTGCACGACGCAGGTGGCCAGGTGTGCAGCAAGCGCATCCCAGGCAATGCTTTGTTGTTCGCCCTGGCCACGCAGGGGTTTGAAACCTACCACTTGCTGGGCCATTTCGTCGTCACCGAGGATCAGCGCATACAGCGCACCGCTCTTGTCGGCCTTCTTGAACTGGCTTTTGAAGCTGCCCGCGCCGGCATTGACTTGCAGGCGCAGGTTGGGCAATTGATCACGTACACGTTCACTCAGGGCCAGACCGGCCAGCTCGGCGGCTTCTCCGAAGGCGCAGAGGTAAACGTCGACCTGACGAGAGATCTCTTCCGGAATCTGCTCCAGGGTTTCAAGCAACAGCACCAGGCGCTCGATACCCATGGCGAAACCGACGCCCGGGGTTGGCTTGCCACCCATCTGCTCCACCAGACCGTCGTAACGACCACCGGCACACACGGTGCCCTGGGCGCCCAACTTGTCGGTGACCCATTCGAAAACGGTCTTGCTGTAGTAATCCAGCCCGCGAACCAGCTTCGGGTTGATCACGTAAGGAATGCCGGCGGTGTCCAGACGAGCCTTCAGGCCCTCGAAGTGCACACGGGACTCTTCGTCCAGGTAGTCGGCCATTTTCGGCGCATCGACCAGCACGGCTTGCGTGTCGGCGTTCTTGGTATCGAGCACCCGCAGAGGGTTGGTTTTCAGACGACGCTGGCTGTCTTCGTCCAGCTTGTCCAGACGGGACGAGAGGAACTCGACCAGCGCTTCGCGATAACGAGCACGGGACTCGGCGGTGCCCAGACTGTTGAGCTCAAGCTTGACCGCATCACGGATGCCCAGCTCGCCCCACAGGCGCCAGGTCAGCACGATCAGCTCGGCGTCGATGTCCGGACCGTCGAGGTTGAAGACCTCGCAACCGATCTGATGGAACTGGCGATAACGGCCTTTTTGAGGACGTTCGTGACGGAACATCGGGCCGATGTACCAAAGTTTCTGCACCTGACCACCGCCGGTGATGCCGTGCTCGAGCACAGCACGCACGCAGGCCGCCGTGCCTTCAGGGCGCAGGGTCAGGGAATCGCCGTTGCGGTCGTCGAAGGTGTACATCTCTTTTTCGACGATGTCGGTCACTTCACCAATAGAGCGCTTGAACAGCTCGGTGAACTCGACGATCGGCATGCGGATCTGCTTGTAACCGTAGTTATCCAGCAGACGCGAGACGGTGCCCTCGAAATGACGCCACAGCGGGGTCTGTTCGGGCAGGATGTCGTTCATGCCACGTATGGCTTGCAGAGACTTGCTCACTATAAATCCTTAAATTCGTTCGATCAGCCGCGGGCGATGACTGCCGCGTCGGCTTCGACCTTTTCGGCCGCTTTCTGGCGGATCAAGCGTTCAAGCTCATCCACCAGATTGTCATTCGTTAGTTTCTGCGACGGCTTGCCGTCGATGTAAATCAGGTTTGGCGTGCCGCCGGTCAAGCCGATATGGGCTTCCTTGGCTTCACCCGGCCCGTTGACCACGCAACCGATGACCGCGACATCCAGCGGCACCAGCAGATCTTCGAGGCGCCCTTCCAGTTCGTTCATGGTTTTGACCACATCGAAATTCTGCCGCGAGCAGCTCGGGCAGGCGATGAAGTTGATGCCACGGGAACGCAGGTGCAGGGATTTGAGAATGTCGTAGCCGACTTTCACTTCCTCGACCGGGTCGGCCGCCAACGAGATGCGAATAGTATCGCCAATCCCTTCGGCGAGCAGCATACCGAGGCCCACGGCGGATTTCACCGTGCCTGAGCGCAAACCACCGGCTTCGGTGATGCCCAGGTGCAGCGGCTGGACGATTTCCTTGGCCAGCAGGCGGTAGGCGGCGACGGCCATGAACACGTCGGAGGCCTTCACGCTGACCTTGAAGTCCTGGAAATTCAGGCGTTCAAGGTGCTCGACGTGACGCAGGGCAGACTCGACCAGCGCCGCCGGGGTCGGCTCGCCGTATTTCTTTTGCAGGTCTTTTTCCAGGGAACCGGCGTTGACGCCGATGCGGATCGGGATCCCGCGATCACGGGCGGCATCGACCACCGCGCGCACGCGGTCTTCACGACCGATGTTGCCCGGGTTGATCCGCAGGCAATCAACGCCCAGTTCGGCGACGCGCAGCGCAATCTTGTAGTCGAAGTGGATATCGGCAACCAACGGCACCTTGACCAATTGCTTGATCTTGCCGAAGGCTTCGGCGGCGTCCATGTCCGGCACGGAAATCCGCACGATATCGACACCAGCGGCTTCCAGACGATTGATCTGGGCCACGGTGGCGGCCACGTCATTGGTGTCGCTGTTCGTCATGCTCTGAACAGCGATGGGCGCATCGCCGCCGACGGGCACGTTACCGACCCAGATCTTGCGGGATTCGCGACGTTTGATTGGAGATTCGCCGTGCATGACTTATTGACCCAACTTCAGGCGAGCAGTCTCGCCACTGGTGAACGGAGCGACATCAACCGCCTGCCCGTTGTAGCTGACCTGCGCGCCACGGGCGAAGCCCAGACGCACGGCAAACGGCGGCTTGCCGCTGACGGAAACACTTTCGCCTTTACGCTTCAGACCGCTCAACAGCACTTTGCCGGTGCCATCGGTCACTTGCGTCCAGCAATCGGCGGTGAACTGCAGTTGAACCTGACCTTGGCCGGCAACCGGAGCTGCCGGTGCTGCCGGTGCTGGAGCGGGGATGGTCGGCGTCACCGAAGCGCTTGCAGGCGGAGTTGATACAACAGGAGCCGTCGGAGCCGGCGCTACGGGAGTCGCGACAACCGGAGCGGTGCTGTGCGCCGGTGCAGCAGGCGCTGGGACAGCGGGGGCAGTCGGCGCGGCGGCAGGCGCAGTGGCTTCAGTCCCGGCCGGTGCTTCAGTGGCGTTTTCGGCTTGCGGCAACGCCAACGCGGTTGCCCCGTCAACCTGACTTTCCGCGACGGCCTGGTCTTCCGGCTCGTCCAGCGGATGGATCTGGGTGGTGCCATCCGCGCCTTCGACTTCGACGTGTTCCGGGCTCGGGGTGATCAGGTCCTTGGTGCGCTGGGAGGTTTGATCCTGCCACCAGACAAAACCACCGCCAATCACTGCGATCAGCAACAGCAGGCTGACAATGCGCAAAATAGTGTGGGAAACCCGAACCGGTTCTTCGATACGCCCCAGGCTGTGGACGTTGCTGCCCTGGGAGTCGGTGCCGGTGGATTGGTCGAACTGCTGGACCAGAACGGTCTGGTCCATGCCCAACAATTTGGCATACGCGCGAATATAACCGCGAGCAAAGGTGTGCCCCGGCAGCTTGTCGAAAGCGCCGGCTTCCAGATTACTCAAGGAATTAACGGTGAGGTTGAGCTTGAGGGCCACTTCAGCCAGCGACCAGCCATTGCTTTCGCGGGCCTGGCGCAAAGTCTCACCGGGGTTAACGCGATTCGCTGCTACAACTTCGGGATGCGCCGCTTTCATCATTGCTCCGACAGGTATTGCTGATATTCCGGCGTACCGGGATAGAGTCGTTTTAGTTGCAGGCCAAAACTGGCGGCCTTGTCGCGATCTTCAAACACTTTTGCCAGCCGAACGCCGAGCAATAGACTACGTGCATTTTGCTCGGTGAGCAGGCTAAAACGATCGTAATAGTCACGCGCGGGCACATAATGCCTGTCTTCGAAGGACAACTCAGCCATTTCCAGCAATGCACGCGGTTGTTGGCGGTTCAAACGCAGGGCTTTTTCCAGTTGCTGCTGGGCCAGATCACGCTGACCCAGCTTCGAAGCGGTCATGCCCAGGTTCTCGAACACCCGCGAACGCTCAGGATACAGGGTATCGGCGGCGGCCTGTTCAAAGCGCTCGTAAGCCTCTTTGTAACGTTTTTCTTCGAAAAGAAAGCTGCCGTAGTTGTTCAGGATTCGAGCATCGTCGGGGCGGGAAGACAGCGCCTTGCGAAAGTGCTGGTCTGCCAGTTCAGGTTCCATTTCAGCCTGAAACACCAACCCAAGCGCCGCATTGGCATCCGGGTCCGAGTCATCCAGATCCAAGGCTTTCTTCAACGGCACTTTCGCCCGTTCGGTCATGCCTTGCTGCAAGTATCCCAAGCCCAGTTGCACATAGGCAGCACGCGCTTCATCGCGACCTTTGCTGGTTTTCATCGGGTTGAAATCGCCCGACAGGACGCAACCAGCACACAGGCTGGCCAACAGCAAAAGCAGCGCAAAGCGCAGGGACATAGAGATCCTCTCTTGATTTATTCCGCAGCGTTTTGAGCCATATCGTTCTCGGCGTTCAACTCACGCACGGCGATATAACGTTCGCTGCGACGGGTGCGATCCAGCACCTGCCCTACCAATTGGCCACACGCGGCATCGATGTCTTCACCGCGGGTGGTGCGCACGGTGACATTGAAGCCGGCATGGTGAAGCTGATCCTGGAAACGGCGAATCGCGTTGTTGCTCGGGCGCTCGTAACCGGAATGCGGGAACGGGTTAAACGGAATCAGGTTGATCTTGCACGGGATGTTCTTGAGCAACTCGATCATCTCAACGGCATGTTCAACCTTGTCGTTGATGTCCTTGAGCAAAGTGTACTCGATGGTCAGCACGCGCTTTTCGCCCAGGGACGACATGTAGCGCTGGCACGACTCGAGCAGCATCTTAAGCGGATATTTCTTGTTGATCGGCACCAATTGGTTACGCAATGCGTCGTTTGGTGCGTGCAGCGACAACGCCAGGGAGACGTCAATGTGCTTGGACAGCTCATCGATCATCGGCACCACGCCCGAAGTGGACAGGGTCACGCGGCGCTTGGAGATCCCGTAGCCCAGGTCATCCATCATCAGATGCATGGCGGCCACGACGTTGTCGAAGTTCAGCAGCGGCTCACCCATGCCCATCATCACCACGTTGGTGATGGCACGGTCGGCGGTCGCCGGGATGCTGCCGAACGATTTATTGGCAATCCACACCTGGCCGATGACTTCAGCGGCGGTGAGGTTGCTGTTGAAACCTTGCTTGCCGGTGGAGCAGAAACTGCAATCCAGGGCACAGCCTGCCTGGGACGAAACGCACAAAGTGCCGCGCTTGCCCTGGGGAATGTAAACGGTCTCGACGCAGCTGCCGGACGCCACGCGCACTACCCATTTACGGGTACCGTCGGTGGAGATGTCCTCGCTGACGACTTCAGGACCGCGAACTTCGGCAATAGCCTTGAGCTTGTCGCGCAAGGCCTTGCTGACGTTCGTCATGGCGTCGAAATCATCGACGCCAAGGTGGTGAATCCATTTCATTACCTGACCGGCACGGAAACGCTTCTCCCCGATTGAGTCGAAGAATTTTTCCATTTCCAGCTGAGTCAGACCCAGCAGGTTGGTTTTTACAGTCGATGTAGTCATGGATTCACCTTCACTCATAAGCCAATGCTTAGCGAGTGGTTACTTCAGTAGCTGCGAAGAAGTACGAGATTTCGCGAGCAGCAGCGGCTTCGGAGTCCGAACCGTGTACAGCGTTGGCATCGATGGAGTCAGCGAAGTCAGCACGGATGGTGCCGGCAGCAGCTTCTTTAGGGTTGGTAGCGCCCATCAGCTCACGGTTCAGAGCGATAGCGTTTTCGCCTTCCAGAACCTGAACGACAACTGGACCGGAGATCATGAAAGCAACCAGGTCGCCGAAGAAACCACGAGCGCTGTGCTCAGCGTAGAAGCCTTCAGCTTCGGCTTTGGACAGTTGCTTCATTTTCGAAGCTACAACCTTCAGGCCGGCTTTTTCGAAACGAGTGGTGATCTCGCCGATGACGTTTTTTGCAACAGCGTCAGGCTTGATGATGGAGAAAGTACGTTGAACAGCCATGGTGTAACTCCAGAAACGGTAATTTGCGAAAAATTAAACCCGCGAATTATACGCGGGTTCTTTGGTATTGCCTAACTGCATACGGCGCAGACTCAGTCTGCTTCTTCGATCCAGGCGGCCTGAATGGCTTCAAGTACCTTCTCGCCACCGCGGGTCGGATCATCACTGAACTCCGGCAATGCCAACACCCATTTGTGCAGATCGACGAAGTTCACATAACGCGGATCCACTTCCGGCCGGGATTCAGCCAGCTGGATCGCGATTTCCAGCACATCAACCCATTTCAGACTCATGACATTTCCTTGAATCAGTGCGGCGCTTCGGCCGCATGGTTGAGCGAGTACTTCGGAATTTCGACGGTCAGGTCTTCAGTCCCGACTTTTGCCTGACAGGCCAAGCGTGAGTGGGGCTCCAGCCCCCAAGCCTTATCAAGATAGTCTTCTTCCAGCTCATCGGCCTCTTCCAGCGAGTCAAAGCCCTCGCGAATCAGGCAATGGCAGGTGGTGCAGGCGCAGACGCCGCCGCAAGCGCTTTCCATCTCGATATGGTGTTCGTGAGCCAGTTCGAGGATGGAGATGCCGGGTTCAGCCTCCACAACCATGCCGTCCGGGCAAAACTTCTCGTGTGGCAGAAAAATGACCTGCGGCATCGTTATTCCTCAATCTCATTCAAGTTGCGCCCCGCCAGCGCGGCTTTCACCGTTGAGTCCAGGCGGCGGGCAGCAAAAGCGTCGGTCACTTGCGACAGACGCTTGGTCTGCTGCTCGATGGCGAAACCATCGGTACCTTTCATCAGTTCGGTCAGTTCCTGCATCTGCAACTCGATGACCATGCGCTCTTCGGCGTCGAGCAAGCGCTCACCGTCGACATCAAGGGCAGCCTGCACCGCTTCGATCAGGCGCTGGGCGTCGACCTGCTGCTCACGCAACACACGGGCGACCTTGTCGTCGTTGGCGTGCTGGAACGATTCCTTGAGCATTTTGGCGATTTCGCCGTCGGTCAGACCGTAGGACGGCTTGACCTGAATGCTGGCCTCGACGCCTGAACCCAACTCGCGAGCGGAGACACTGAGCAGACCGTCGGCATCGACCTGGAACGTCACGCGGATTTTCGCAGCACCGGCGACCATGGCCGGAATGCCGCGCAATTCGAAGCGCGCCAGGGAACGGCAGTCGCTGATCAGCTCACGCTCGCCCTGCAGCACGTGAATCGCCATGGCCGACTGGCCGTCTTTGTAAGTCGTGAAGTCCTGGGCGCGGGCAACGGGGATGGTGGTGTTGCGTGGGATCACCTTCTCCATCAGGCCGCCCATGGTTTCCAGCCCCAGGGACAACGGAATGACGTCGAGCAAGAGCAATTCGCCGCCATCGCGCTTGTTGCCAGCTAACGTATCGGCCTGGATCGCAGCCCCAATGGCCACCACTTGATCCGGATCGATTTCAGTCAGCGGCTGGCGACCAAAGGCTTCAGCGACGGCTTCACGAACGCGAGGCACGCGCGTCGAGCCGCCGACCATGACCACAGCGTGCACTTCGTCCAGCTCGATGCCGGAATCACGCACCGCGCGGCGGCAGGCTTTCAGGCTGCGCGCGACCATTGGCTCAATCAGCGCATCGAAGGCTTCGCGGGTCAGTTGCGCTTTCCAGTCGCCGTAAGCGACTTCAACCGTCGAGGCATTGGTCAGGGCTTCTTTGGCCGCACAAGCGGTTTGCAGCAGATGGCGCTGAGCACCCGGGTCGAGGTCGGCGGACAAGCCGGCGCTCTCGATGATCCAGCCAGCGATGGCGTGGTCAAAGTCATCGCCACCCAAGGCGCTATCGCCACCGGTAGCGAGGACTTCGAATACACCGCCCGTCAGGCGCAGGATCGAAATATCAAACGTACCGCCACCCAGGTCGTAAATCGCGACCAGGCCTTCGGCATGCTGATCCAGACCGTAAGCCACAGCGGCTGCGGTCGGTTCATTGAGCAAACGCAGCACGTTCAGACCGGCCAGCTTGGCCGCATCCTTGGTCGCTTGACGCTGAGCATCATCGAAATAGGCCGGAACGGTGATCACCGCGCCCACCAACTCGCCGCCCAATGCCGCTTCAGCACGCTGACGCAGCACCTTGAGGATATCGGCGGAGACTTCGACCGGGCTTTTCGGCCCCTGAATCGTGTCGATGAACGGCATGTGCGACTCGCCACCGACAAAGCGGTATGGCAGTTGGTCGCCCAATTGCTTGACGTCGGACAGACCACGACCCATCAAGCGCTTGACCGACAGCACGGTGTTCAAAGGATCGGTAGCGGCCGCCAGCTTGGCGGACTCGCCGACTTCGACGCGATCGGCGTGGTAGCGCACGGCGGACGGCAGGATGACCTGCCCTTCGGCGTCGGCCAGAGGCTCGGAAAGACCACTGCGCAACGCAGCGACCAGCGAATTGGTAGTGCCCAAGTCGATCCCCACAGCCAGACGACGCTGGTGCGGTTGAGGACTTTGGCCGGGTTCGGCGATCTGCAGTAGGGCCATCGTTATCAGGACTTATCTGTATATCAGGCGTGCGACCGGAGCGGCACTGGGTTAATCGTCGAGGCGCTCTTCTAACTGGCGCACTTCGTAGGTGAGCTTGTCGAGGAACTGCATGCGCCGCATCAGGCGTTCGGCCTGTTCACGTTGCGCTGCATCATCCCAACAGGCTGCGAAGCTTTCGTTCAGTTCATCCTGAGCCGTCTTCAGGCGACGCTTGAACACTGCAACACCCGCCAGGTCGGCGCTGTCTTGCAGGTCTTCGAGCTCTTCACGCAATTCCATCTGCTGCAGAAGGAATTCCGGATCATGCACCGTGACCTCCAGCGGCAGCTCGCCTCCATTCAAAGCGAGCAGGTATCGCGCGCGCTTTGGGGGACTTTTGAGCGTCTGATAGGCCTCGTTGAGGCTCGCGGATTGCTCCAGCGCCAGCCGCTGCTCGCGCTCGGAAGCGTCTGCAAAGCGGTCCGGATGAACACCGCGCGCCAACTCACGATAGCGCGTGGCCAACTGATCGAGATCCAGACGGAAGCTCGGCTGCAGTTCAAATAAAGCGAAATGACAAGGAGTACCCACGAGCAGCCTCAGATATTGAAGCTTTCGCCGCAGCCACATTCACCGCGCACGTTGGGGTTGTTGAACTTGAAGCCTTCGTTCAACCCTTCCTTGACGAAATCGAGTTCGGTGCCGTCCAGGTAGGCCAGGCTTTTCGGGTCGATGATCACTTTCTCGCCGTGACTTTCGAACACCTGATCCTCTGCAACCACCTCGTCGACAAACTCCAGCACGTAGGCAAGGCCGGAACAACCTGTGGTGCGAACACCCAGGCGAATCCCCTCACCTTTGCCGCGCCCGTTAAGGGAGCGTCGCACGTGTTGAGCAGCCGCTTCTGTCATGCTGATAGCCATCGTTGACTCCTTACTCGTCGCTTAATGCTTAGATCAAGCCTTTCTTCTGCTTGTAGTCGCGAACGGCCGCTTTGATAGCGTCTTCAGCGAGTACGGAGCAGTGAATTTTTACCGGCGGCAGTGCCAGTTCTTCGGCCAGCTGAGTGTTCTTGATGGTCTCTGCTTCATCCAGAGTCTTGCCTTTCATCCACTCGGTCGCCAGGGAGCTGGAGGCGATCGCCGAACCGCAACCATAGGTCTTGAACTTGGCGTCTTCGATAATGCCTTGCTCGTTGACCTTGATCTGCAGGCGCATCACATCGCCGCACGCCGGAGCGCCGACCATGCCGGTGCCGACATCAGGGTCTTCCGCGTCCATCTTGCCGACGTTGCGCGGGTTTTCGTAGTGGTCGATGACCTTTTCGCTGTAAGCCATGATTCTTAATCCTCACTCATCAGAGAGTCGCTCTTGAGCCCTGAAAACCTTGGTTTTGCAGGGCCGGTTTGCGGCGACTTGAAATCAGTGTGCCGCCCACTCGATTTTCGAAATGTCGACACCGTCTTTGTACATGTCCCACAGCGGCGACAGGGTGCGCAGCTTGGTAACGGCCTCGCAGACTTTCTGCGCGGCGTAGTCGATTTCTTCTTCGGTGGTGAAACGGCCGAAGGTGAAACGGATCGAGCTATGGGCCAGTTCGTCGTTGCGGCCCAGGGCACGCAGTACATACGAAGGCTCAAGCGATGCCGAGGTGCAGGCCGAACCGGACGAAACCGCCAGATCCTTGAGCGCCATGATCAGCGACTCGCCTTCAACGTAGTTGAAGCTCAGGTTCAGGTTGTGCGGTACGCGGGCGGTCATGCTGCCGTTGATGTACAGCTCTTCCAGGCCTTCGACCTGCTTGAAGAAACGGTCGCTCAGGGCTTTGATACGGATGTTCTCGGCCGCCATGTCTTCCTTGGCTACGCGGAACGCTTCACCCATGCCGACGATCTGGTGGGTCGCCAGGGTGCCGGAACGCATGCCACGCTCGTGACCGCCGCCGTGCATGGTCGCTTCGATGCGAACACGCGGCTTGCGGCTGACGTACAGCGCGCCGATACCTTTAGGGCCGTAGGTTTTGTGGGCAGAGAACGACATCAGGTCGACTTTCAGCTTCTGCAAGTCAATCTCGACCTTGCCAGTGGACTGAGCGGCGTCGACGTGGAACAGAATTCCCTTGGAGCGGGTCAGTTCGCCGATGGCTGCGATGTCATTGATGGTGCCGATTTCGTTGTTCACGTGCATGACCGAGACCAGGATGGTGTCGTCGCGCAGGGCGGCTTCGATCATCGCTGGCGTAACCAGGCCGTCAGTCTGAGGCTCGAGGTAGGTCACTTCGAAACCTTCACGCTCCAGTTGGCGCATGGTGTCGAGGACAGCCTTGTGCTCAATCTTGGTGGTGATCAGGTGTTTGCCTTTGGTCGCATAGAAATGCGCCGCACCCTTGATTGCCAGGTTGTCGGACTCGGTGGCACCGGAGGTCCAGACGATTTCACGCGGGTCGGCGTTAACCAGGTCAGCGACCTGACGACGAGCGTTTTCGACGGACTCTTCAGCTTTCCAGCCGAACACGTGGGAACGGGACGCCGGGTTACCGAAGTTTCCGTCGACCAGCAGGCATTCACTCATCTTTTGCGCAACACGCGGATCAACCGGGGTGGTCGCAGAGTAATCAAGGTAAATCGGCAATTTCATGGACTATCTCCTAATCAGGCTGGCTGGCGTACCGCTTTGCTCTCTGGCTGTCATTCGACGGCGGACGCTTCAATCTTGTCCAGGCGTGGCGCCTTGCTGTTGCAACGGCGCTGGTCCTGACGCTGGGCTACTTCTTGCACCTCACGGCGAGTTACAAGGTCAGCCAAGCTGATACCGCTCAGAAATTCGTGAATCTGCAGGCTCAGATCGCACCACAAGTGGTGGGTCAGGCAGGTGTCGCCTTGATGGCAATCACCCTGGCCCTGGCATTTGGTTGCATCGACCGATTCGTTCACCGCATCGATCACCTGGGCGACCTGGATGCCCTGCATGTCGCGGGACAGTTGGTAGCCACCGCCCGGACCACGAACGCTGGAGACCAGATTGCTGCGGCGCAATTTGGCGAAAAGCTGTTCGAGGTAGGACAGGGAGATGCCTTGGCGCTCGGAGATATCGGCCAGGGACACCGGCCCGTGCTGCGCGTGCAACGCCAGGTCGAGCATGGCGGTTACGGCGTATCGGCCTTTTGTAGTCAGTCGCATGGACAATTACCACGGAGTTCGGAATGGGGCGAGTATGCAATTCCCGAGTATTTAAGTCAACTATAAGACCTAGTACTTTAGTCAGGATTACCCGCAAAAGAGCGCGCGCATCATAGCAAAGGCTGGCCGCGTACAGCCAGCAGTACCGCGTTATCGTTCTTCGCGGGCAAGCCTCGCTCCTACAGGGGTCGCGCCAAGGCTTGCCCGTGAAGGGGTCGGGGCGGTTTAACTGGCCTGGCTCTGATCCTTGTCCTTCACACAGGCAAAGTCTTCTTCGCGCAGCTCAGGCAGATCTTTCGCACAGTAATTACTGCCCAGGTCCTTCAACGCTCCGCACATCCCCTCCAGACGGCCATCGACTGCCTGCAGGTGATCGAGCAATTGGTTGATAGCCCGCGCTACCGGGTCAGGCATGTCTTCGCCAACACCGTAGGCATCGAAACCGATCTTCTCGGCCATGGCCTTGCGCTTGGCGTCCTGCTCTTCATCGGACTTGACGATGATCCGCCCCGGAATCCCGACCACCGTGGCCCCGGCCGGAACCGCCTTGGTCACGACGGCGTTGGAACCGACCTTGGCACCCGCGCCCACCGTGAACGGACCGAGGACCTTGGCGCCCGCTCCTACCACCACGCCATCTTCCAGCGTCGGGTGACGCTTGCCCTTGTTCCAGCTGGTACCACCCAACGTCACGCCCTGATAAAGGGTGACATCGTTGCCGATCTCGGCGGTCTCGCCAATGACGATGCCCATGCCATGGTCAATAAAGAAGCGACGACCGACCTTGGCGCCGGGGTGAATCTCGATCCCGGTCAGCCAGCGACCGAAGTTAGAGACAACCCGCGCCAGCCACTTCCAGCCCATACCCCACAGGGCCGATGACAGGCGATGGATCCAGATGGCGTGCATGCCGGGGTAGCAGGTCAGGACTTCAAAGGCGTTGCGCGCTGCCGGGTCACGATGGAAAACACTCTGGATATCTTCACGCAAACGCTCGAACATTTTTAATCCTTCCGCTTTAGAAGCTCGCCACGGGCCGCTTTCTGGGTTTCCGTGAGGATGCCACGCAATATATTCATTTCCGCCCGGCTGACCGAGCTGCGACCGTACAACCGGCGCAGGCGCGCCATCAAGTGCCGTGGTTTTTCCGGATCGAGGAATTCGATGGCTACCAGGGTTTGCTCCAGGTGCTCATAGAATCGCTCCAGCTCATCCATGGTCGCCAGCTCACCACTTTTGGTGGACGCTACCTCATCCTTCTCGACCTTGCTCGGCTGGCCTTGGGCCGCGAGCCAGGACATGCGCACTTCATAACTCAACACCTGCACCGCTGCCCCAAGGTTCAGCGAACTGAACTCAGGGTCTGATGGAATGTGCACGTGATAATGACATCGCTGCAGCTCTTCATTGGTCAGGCCGGAATCTTCACGACCAAAGACCAAGGCAATCTCGGCACCCGATGCCGCTTCCTCGACCACCTTCACACCGCATTCGCGGGGATCGAGCAACGGCCAGGGGATGCGACGGTCACGGGCGCTGGTGCCAAGCACCAGATTGCAGCCGACCAAGGCATCTTCCAAGGTGGCGACGACTTGCGCGTTTTCAAGGATGTCCCCGGCGCCGGAAGCACGGGCATCGGCCTCGTGATGCGGGAACAACCGCGGTTCGACCAGCACCAGCCGCGACAGGCCCATGTTCTTCATGGCACGCGCAGCCCCGCCGATGTTGCCGGGGTGGCTGGTATTGACCAGGACGACACGAATGTTATGCAGCACGGGAGGCGTTCTCGAACACAAATTTGGGAGCAGAATCTTACAGTTGATCCTACCGTTAAGCTATGAAAGCGAACACCAACCTTCACCTGTAGAAAAGTTCTGATAGAATGCCCGGCTTTCTTTAACAACCTTAGGTGACACATCCATGCAGCCCATGCTGAATATCGCGCTGCGCGCCGCCCGCAGCGCCAGTGAATTGATCTTCCGCTCCATCGAGCGCCTGGATACCATCAAGGTCGACGAAAAAGACGCCAAGGATTATGTATCCGAGGTGGATCGCGCCGCCGAACAGAAAATCATCGACGCGCTGCGCAAGGCCTACCCGAATCACTCGATCCTGGGTGAAGAAACCGGCATGCACGCCGGCACCGGGATCGAAGGCGAAGAATACCTGTGGATCATCGATCCGCTGGACGGCACCACCAACTTCCTGCGCGGCATTCCTCACTTCGCTGTCAGCATCGCCTGCAAATACCGCGGTCGCCTGGAGCACGCTGTTGTTCTGGACCCGGTTCGCCAGGAAGAATTCACCGCCAGCCGTGGTCGCGGCGCTCAACTGAACGGTCGTCGCCTGCGCGTCAGCGGTCGCACCAGCCTGGACGGCGCCCTGCTGGGTACCGGCTTCCCGTTCCGTGACGACCAGATGGACAACCTCGACAACTACCTGGGCATGTTCCGCGCCCTGGTAGGCCAGACCGCCGGCATCCGCCGCGCAGGTTCGGCGAGCCTGGACCTGGCCTACGTGGCTGCCGGTCGTTTTGACGCCTTCTGGGAGTCGGGCCTGTCCGAGTGGGACATGGCGGCAGGCGCCCTGCTGATCCAGGAAGCCGGCGGCTTGGTGAGCGACTTCACCGGTGGCCACGACTTCCTTGAGAAAGGCCACGTCGTTGCAGGCAACACCAAGTGCTTCAAGGCAGTATTGACGGCGATCCAGCCGCACCTGCCGGCCTCGCTGAAACGCTAAGCGAACGCCCACAAAAAAGCACCCTTCGGGGTGCTTTTTTTATGCCCGGGATTCGCTCCCAAGCACACCACCCATTCCCTGTGGGAGCGAGCCTGCTCGCGAAGGCGTCCTCACATCCAGCAATGGAGGTGGCTGATACACCGCTTTCGCGAGCAGGCT
>NZ_JASCOM010000010.1:0-76186 GCF_029959925.1 Pseudomonas sp. PS02303 | reverse complement strand
TCTTGCTGGAATTAGCGAAGGAAACATGCACCAGCAGTAGGTGAAGCATCAACCAGATAATCCGATGAGATGCCGGTCTGTCTCACTCTCATGCAAAGGTAAGATCAACCATTTAATCCGCTTACCCCAAAAACACAGCGAGCCCCGGCCGGTGACCCCACCAGCCGGGGCTTTGCTTTTTCAGGCGATTTTGTTGCCTGAAACCGCGCCATCATTTCTCACCCTTCCCCTAGCATCGAAGCATCCCCATTTTTGGACATGCGATCGATGCGACAACCACTCAAAACAACGCTGAGACGGCTGGTCAACGTGACCGTGATCGGCCTGTATCTCAACAGCATGACCTTCACAGCCTGGGCCGACGCTGTGACAGCAGGATCTGCGGCCGGTCAATCGGTAGGCCAGCAGGCACTTCAGGTATTCGATGGTGGGGACGCCTCCGTCACGCTTCAGGATCTTTTCCCTGAAACTGGAGACACTGCCTCGCTCGAGAACGTCTACGGCGACGATGTGAAGACGATCGATCTCGGGTTGCGAGCAAATACCCGCCTCCAATCGGAATCGTCCTCTGAGGGAGAGGCATACCGAACCCTGATCGACAGCGGCAACCGCATGTCGGTAGATCTCTCCAACGACCCTATGCTCAATCAGGCTGATCAAGTTCGTTCCCCTGACTTCATGGATGGGTTTAAGCAGAACTTCGCGGACTGCACCTCTACCGAAGTTTTTGAGAACGTGACGAAAAACGCCCATGTTGCCAATTACAAAACATGTGAGCGCGTCGTGGATCAAGGCGGAAACGTTGAGTTCCTGCATGACTACAAGGTAGGTGTAATCGAATACGTTTCCGGGCAGCCAAACTTTCAGTCGTGCGGACCAGGTTGCTTGTACATCTGGGTCGGCACGGTAGGAGACAACTACTGGAGCGGGAACTGCAAAATCTATGAGGAGTACACCCGATTCCGCGTGATAGCCAAGGACGCCATTATTTCAGCTACCGTCGACAGAGCTGTTTTCGACGATTATTTCCAAATCCTTTTCAATGACGAAATGCTTTGGACGCACACACCTGGTGTCTTCCCGCCGGAAACAGCTGGAAGCTGCGAACGCGGAACAAGCTGGAACGTAGCTCCGAACAAGGTGATCACTGACAAGTTCGGCAGCGATGATGACGTGATCACGTTCAAAACCCGCACCTCGGTTACCGGTGGTGGTGAGGGTTACGCCCGCATCAAGATCATCTATGACCCGGCAAAGGCGTTCGTTGATAAAGGCTGGGGCCCAGAAGAGCGCCTGCCAATGTTCGACATGATCAAGGATGGGTTCTGCACCAACGCACAGATGTCGTGCACCTCTATGCCGGCAGTTGATGCTAACGGGTGTACCGAAACCAATGGCGTTCAGATCTGCCGTTCTGACATGCCACCATCCCCGCACCCGAGCATTGATCCTCTTTGCAAGAAGGCCCAGGTAAGCGCCGAGTGCTCCTACTACAAGGGGAATATGGATTGCTACACGGACGCCCAGGGTGTGCAGCGGTGCCCCTCAAATGATGGCGGTAACCTGAATACCTGCACCCAATACGAGCAGAATCCCAGCTGTGGTTTTATCTCTCAAGGCTGTATTGATGGCGCAAAAGGCGAGACAGGCTCGTGCTATGCCTTCGAGGAGGTCTGGGACTGCGGTTATGACACCAGCTACGAAACCATCGTGAACACTGGGGCACAAATCGAATGCCCTGGTGGGGCGCGCTGTATGGGCAGTGAGTGTTTCGACTCGTCGAACACGAAAAGCGGCGATTTTGCCTATGCGGTGGCCATGCTTCAGGTTGCTCAGTTTGCTGAGCACGACTTGGACTGCGGTGGTGATGGTACCGATATCAACCAGGCCAATGACTGCAAGGTGTTCAAAGGCGAGGCTATGGAGTGCAAGAAGGCGCTGGGTGGCTACGTCGACTGCTGTGAAGCCCCAGAAAGCGTGTCCATCTTCGACTATGTGAATCTGACGATGAATACACTGAAGATGACCAGCTCGCTCGAGGCATTGAGCAGGACAGGAAATCTCTTTGCTCCGGGGTACTGGGCTGCGGGTACTGAAGCGGCGATGTCTGTTGGCTCCTCGGTTATCAAGGGCCAGTGGGGCACCATTGTGGATAGCGCCACTGCTGCGTTCCAGAAGGGCTTTGAGGGCGCGGTACAGGAAACCCTGATGAGCGAACTTCAGCAATGGCTCATGCAGCAGGCTTATGACGCGATGGTTGAGATGGGGGCGACGGCTGCGGCCGACGCGGTATTTGCCACCGGAGCAGATGGCGCGGTTACCGGTCTGGGGTCGCAAGCTGCGATGGTTGTGAACATCATCGGCTGGGTGTACATGGTTTACGTGATCGTGGATCTGCTGATCAACATCATCTGGGAATGCGAACAGAAGGAATTCGAGCTGGGTGCAAAAAAAGAAACGCGGCAATGCCACTTCGTTGGCAGCTATTGCGCATCCGAAGCTCTTGGCTCTTGCGTCGAAAAACGAGAAGCCTATTGCTGCTTCGGCTCGGTTGTGGCCCGGATCATTCAAGAGTCAGCCCGTGAGCAACTGGGTTTGGGATGGGGTGACGTGAAGTCACCTACGTGCGAAGGAATTACGCCAGCTCAGATGGCGCAAATGGATTGGTCCCGTGTGGATCTGTCTGAGTGGATCGGTATGCTGAATCTTGCAGGGCGGCTGCCAACCGCGAACACCGTATCGCTTGAGGACGTGACAGGAAGTGGAAGTAGACTTCAGATAACGCAGGGTGAGACGCGGCTCAACACGCTAGACCGGAACTTGCAGAGGCTAGAGGGTTTCGATGTTGACGCGGTGAAGAGAAAAGCTGAGGAAGATATGAGATAAAAAGAAGCCCCGCCAAGTGCGGGGCTTCTTGTATTAATGGCGGCGTTTGCTATTTCCCAATGAAATACATCGCCTGGCCTTTATTGATGATGCGCGCGGGTACAGAGTTCTTTCGCAGCTTCTGGCCTGGGTGATACATGTAGAACCACTCCGGCAGAATTTCGGAAATTTTAGTCATGGCTTCCAAGGTCGTTATGTCGTTCTTTATTCCATCAACTGTGTACTGCTCATTGAGAATGAAGATTGGCCCATATGCCTCGGCGGCATTAATAAAGCTCGGTGGGGGCGTGGCTCTGTCGGCAAATTGCACGGGAGTTTCTTTCACGAAAGCTGCGGGACTATCGTAGGCCTTCCCGTGACCTGACGGATACTTACCTACCAGCGATTTGAGTTTTGAGCGGTTATGAGGAAAGGCTTTGACTCGCGCCTCCTCAATTAGCTTCAAGACCAGGGCAGACGCTTCTTCGGGCGATTTTGCCAGCGTGCTGGGTACCCAAGCGGCAGTCTGGTAGGTGCGAGCTGGATCGCTCGAGCCGCCGAGGAGGAAGAGGCCTACCCCTAGGCCAAGAGCTGCATTGCTGCTGACACCAGGAGGAGGCGACGCATAGCCGCCTGCGGCAACAGCAGCGTCCGCCACACTCGAGCCTCCTGTACTAGGAGTCGCCGTGGTCGGGTCGGATACAACGAATTCTCGGGGAACATCACGCTGACCAGAAATGTTCATGGCAGTCAGAACGTGCATCGCATCAGACCATTTTTCCTTCGGCACATTCTGCGGGTCAGGCAGTTGTACGGTGGGTGCCTTCGGCGAGGAAGAGCACCCGACCAGGAGAGCAATAGCTGCGGCGAGAAGCCCGGTGCGAATCGTTATACTGCGGTTCTTCATGGTGAAACTCCTTTTTTCGATAGCCATAGGTTACCGTCTTCGGCGGCGATCCCAAGCGAAGTCGAACGACCGACTATGTGATCAGGGTGTTTTTTCGTTCTGGATGCGCTGGTAGATCTCTTCGCGGTAGATCTTCACCTCTTTCGGCGCTTCAAACGCCAACCTGACCGTACCGTTCGCAGCCTTTGTGACGATCACCTGTATGTCGTTGCCGAGCCGAATCGACTCCCCTACCTTGCGCTCAATGTGCAGCATTACTGCCTCCTCAGGCTTCAGCCGTGTTCTGGCTGGCCTCATACTTCTCCAGGATCTTCAGCAACGATTCCGCCGCCTTCGAGTCAAGCCGCAACTCATGCTGCGCATCGCCCCCGGACTTGAGTTGATCGCGCAGGCTTCCTGTAAGGCCGCTCAGTGCGCTGAACGCACTCATGGCTTCCT
The DNA here is from genome assembly GCF_029959925.1 of Pseudomonas sp. PS02303. NCBI lineage: Bacteria > Pseudomonadati > Pseudomonadota > Gammaproteobacteria > Pseudomonadales > Pseudomonadaceae > Pseudomonas > Pseudomonas sp. PS02303. Next base: position 71,976 of record NZ_JASCOM010000010.1, on the reverse strand, counting down.
TGGGTGTCACCTTGAACTTGCCAAGCGCCTTGTTGGCGTCTGAGCCCGTTGCGCGGGTACGACCGGAGGCCTTTGCTCCTTCGATCATCCCCAGCAGCTTTGGATATGGGTCTTGCCCAGTTCCTCGCAGCTCCACCAGAACATCAATGACAGGCGACGCTTTAATTGCGCCGTCGCGAACGAGCTGTTTGACGTTCTCCTCGGCGTTGGCGAGAAGCAGCAGTCGCTCAACATGAGTGACGCTCCTGTTCATGCGATCGGCGATTTGGGCTGGAATCCAGTTTTGCCCGGCCAGGCGCTTGTAGCCTTCTCCTCGCTCCAGCGGCAGCAGCTCTTTGCCTTCGCTGGTCTTGATCATCATCACAACAGCGTCGGACTGATTTCCTTTGAACTCGTTGACCATCAGGCCTGGAAGATTTGCACCGCGCCCATCTGCGATGCGAGCGCCAGTGAGGCGATGGTGGCCTTCTCGGATCACGAGGCGAGGGTTGCCGTCGATGATCTTCAGTTCTGCGACGACTGGAGGCACATACAGGCCCTGCTCATAAGACTTGGCGAAGCCTTCGGCATGGTCAGGATCGATGGGCCTCAGATTGAAGCCTTCTTCAATTGCAAACCAGTCAAGCGGTGCAATGTAGATGTTGTTGCGAATCATCTGTTCGTCGCGTGGAACACCAGTTTTCTTCAGGTGTTCGTCCAACTGGCGAAACGATGCAATGCGTGGTAGATCGTTCATGGCGTATCTCCCTGATACGTTTATTGAGGTGTGCTCAGTACATCACTGCTCTGGAATATCCCAAGCACAAGAAAAACCCCGCCGGAGCGGGGTTGGAGTCATCGACTCGTAGGAGGTGAATCCGGGAAGTGACCAAGCCGCTCCTCAAATACGAGCCGGCTATGACCACAATCCCAGAGAGAGAACATCAGCCCTGTGCTCATGTCAGCGGCGATAAAATCCTCTCCGTTTGGAATGAGGGTGTATCCGTTGGCTGAGATGAGATCGAAAACCTCATCCCAGCTACTGGCCCTGCGTAGCGCACGGAAAAGGCCCACCCGACCTTCTAGCTGCTGGGTCATGGCGTCACGAGCGCCCCAAAGCGCACGAGTGCCGCCGGCGTCTAGCCGGTCGGCCCATTCATCCAGCCTATTGAGCACCGATCTCATTGGCCGCGCCCTCAGCAGGGGTATCCAGCTTGTCCTGGTTGGGAGCCTCGTCGCGCATTTTGACCAGCTGCTGCATGGTTTGGAGTAGCACCTGCGTGCTTTGGGCACCCTTCACCAGCAGTTTGTTGCCTGTCAGGTTGTCGACTACGACCGTTGCTGGCGTGCCGGTGACACCCATGTTCGTGCCTTTCTTCACCTGGCCTTCGATCAAGGCCCGGTACTTGCCGCTTTCCATGCACTGACGATAGGCATCAAGGGGAGCACCAACCTCCTGCGCAAGACGCTCTACGTCCTCGACACCTTGGCCATTGAGTTGAGTGCGAGCGAACCATTCGCCAGTAAAGGCCCAGAAGGCTTTGTTGCCGGCAACCTCGCCCACGCACTCAGAGGCGTGAGCTGCCACTTCCGCTGCGGGGTTGTGGAAGGCCAGGGGGTAATGCTGCCATTCCCAGTTAATGCGCCCTTCGGACTTGTCAGCCATCTGCTTTGGCGTGTCATGGAAGCGCTTGCAATAAGGGCATTCCAGGTCAACGAACTCGACCAAGGTGAACTGGGCGTCCTTGCTGCCGTAGATGTGCCGACCTTCAATGGTGGTGTCAGCTGCGCCGCTCCACTTCGAGAGAATTTTCGCTTTCGCTGCGTTGATCTTCTCAACTTCACGATCCTTCAGGGTTTTGTCGACCGCGCCTGGCAACTGCTCCACAAGGGCATTTTTTACGGCGATGTCGGTGTAACTCTGACCCATGTGGACAGAGACACCGATAGCAACGGCAGAGGCCACGATGGAAACGCCAATGGCTGTAGCGAGAGTGGGATTGAATTTAGGCATGACGGATCACTTATAGGAGGGGGAAAAAGACGGTTTCAGGTGAAGAGGGACATCCTTCGGGGTGCCTTCGACGAGAATGACCCACTCCTCGTAGCTCAACCGTTGAGCCCCTTTGCAGAGCTTGTTCCGGACGGCAATGTAGTCATCGACCGAACCGGCCGCGTTGGCCAAGGTGACGATGCGCTCGCTTGCAGCGGGTTGGCCAAGAGCAAAGGCCTGCGCCACATTTTCAGAGTCAGCACAGTTGGCCTGGAACATGGATGAGGGGACTGCAACGCTATCGTTCGTTGTAAGGCGTGCTTGCAGCTCTGGGTGAAGCTTCCCGGCCGGGGTCTCGAGAACATCGAGGCTGCCAAGAACGGGTTGATAGGTGGGTTTTCGCAATGCTGCACCGCCTCGGCCCGTATGCCCCCAGCTGGTGTGGTATTCGCGCATGTCGGGCTCGTAGCTTGCGACCTCGAATGGCGTGCCTGGGGCAGGGGGTTCTGGCTTGTTGGCACAACCCGCTGTGAGCGCCAAGCCAATGGCCAGGCCTAGCGGCAGTAGAGATTTAAGGTGGTGCATGGTTGATCCTCTGAGGCTGGTAAGGATCATTTTCCTCTGTACAGAAAAGGGGATGGCCCGTTTTCAGGACGAAAAAGCGACTGAAAAACGCCGACAAAAAACCCGCTTGCCATTGGATTCTGCTTGTTGCAGACTTCCTATCACGTCGAGTAGCTCGGCGTTATAAATCCGGATTGCATGCCTTGCAGTCCATCTAGCAGGCCCAGCGCCTCATGGTTGAATCTCAACCATCATGAATTCCCAGATTAAGTCAGCCCACATGTGTGGACTGATTTAGTCATGCGCTTCGTCGCATGGTCGGCTTGTTGGCCGTCTCAAAAGTACAACCAAAAACCCATGAAAAACCAAACCCCAACGGGGCTGCTATTGCCCCCGTATTGGGGTAATGCCGCCCCGTAGTTCTATCTAAATGGAGAAATACTATGGCTCGCGGCGTAAATAAAGTGATCTTGGTTGGCACCTGTGGTCAAGATCCAGAAACTCGCTACTTACCGAACGGTAATGCAGTAACCAATCTCAGCCTTGCAACAAGTGAGCAGTGGACTGACAAGCAAACGGGACAGAAAGTCGAAAGGACCGAATGGCACCGTGTTTCATTGTTTGGGAAAGTCGCTGAAATCGCTGGTGAGTATCTGCGGAAAGGATCGCAGGTATACATCGAAGGTAAGCTTCAAACACGAGAGTGGGAAAAAGACGGTATCAAACGGTACACCACCGAAATTATCGTCGACATGCAGGGCAGAATGCAGCTCCTGGGTGGTAGGCCAGAGCGCGACAACTCTCAAGGGCAACCCCGTGAGCAGCGTCCGCAACAGCAACAACAACGTCCTAGTCAGTCACCACGCGATCCTGCTCCACAGCATGATCAGCATTTTGACAGCTTCGACGACGACATCCCTTTTGCCCCAATTAGCCGTTTGCTTCTAAACATCATCTAATCAGGCAGAAGTCAGTCAAGAATTAACGCACCTTCGGGTGCGTTTTCTTTTTAGAAAGGAAAATGAAATGAGCGATAACTTCCAAAACGCAGTTGCAATTATTGCGAAGCAAGAAGATAAGTTCATCAAGCTGGTGGAGTCGTCGAAGACTGACGTTTTGTTCAAAAATGAGCTGCTGTTTGCATCGCAGGCCATGATGAACAACGACTATCTGTGCAAGTGCGCGACTACTAACCCGTTAAGCCTTAGAAATGCGTTCAGCCAGGTTGCGGCATACGGATTGACTCTTAATCAATCTCGACAGCTTGCGTACTTGGTGCCCCGAGACGGGCAGGTGGTTTTGGACGTGTCCTGGAGGGGCATGGTCAAGGTCGCTGTGAACGACGGCGCGATCCGTGATTGCATCGTTGAATTGGTCTACTCGAAAGACAAATTCGAGTACAGAGGGAAGCGACAAAGCCCGACCCACACCTTCAACCCCTTCGACAAGAAGGCTGATCGTGGGGAGTTTGTAGGTTGCTACGTCGAAGCTCTTCTGCCGGATGGCCGCGTTCACGTTGAGGCGGTTACCGCTGATGAAATCAATGCTGCTCGCGATGCTTCGGAGCTGTGGAAACGCAAGAAGAAAGGCCCTTGGGTTGACTTCGAAGATTCCATGCGCAAGAAGTCGGCTATCAAGATTGCAAGGAAATACTGGCCTCAGACCGGCTCAAAGCTGGACGGAGTGATTCAGTACCTCAATACAGACGCTGGGGAAGGGTTCTCTTCCAACGATGTACCAGTTGAAGTTGTTGAGCGATATATGGGCGCTGCTGATGTGGTGGAAACTGAGCCGTTGCCGACCTCTAACCAGGTTAATCAGCAGCCAGAACCCACCGTAAACCCCGAACAGGCCGCTAAACCAGAGGTTGCAGATCCTGCCCCGGCAGACGATGTGATTGAAGGTGAAGTTGTCCGTGATGGAAGCCAAGTCCCGCCACCTGCTGATTTACCTGCAAAGGTGATCAAGAAGGTTGCGGAAGTTGTTCGGCGTGCTCGTGATGCCAATAGTTGGGAGCCGGCGTTCGAGTACGTTTCGACGTGGCGTGTAGACGCTCGGGATTACGCTGTAACCCAGTTGAAAGCTGCGCAGTACGTTGCTCAGTCGCAAGGCGAGTGACGCAAAAAAAACGCTTTGGGGGGCCTTGTTGCATAGGGCGCTTCGAACTGACCACAACCCTACGGGGCTTTCCCGTAAGGGGGGCTCCGTCAGTTAAAAAGGAACCAATCAGATGGCTGACTTGATCGTCTTCATCCTGACCCTGCTGCTGCCGTAAGGCATCTGCAAATAAACTCCCTGACGGGGCATATCGCCCCCAAGGGGTGCATTGCCCTCGTCGTTTTTTGAGAATGGAAAACGATATGGCAACTGCACAACCGAAAGTCACCGTACAGCTCATGCAGGACACCGACGCAGAGAACCCGCGCAAGTGGGACAACCTTGCAATGATGGTCTGCGCTCATCGCCGCTACATTCTGGGTGATGAGGATGGAGCTACTGAGGCGCTTGACCTGATCTACGAGCACCTGTCCGAAAGGCAGCTCAACGAGATGGGCTTCGACTCAACTCATGTACCTGATATCCAACAAGCTCTCGAAATGACAGGCAAGGCGATCATCATGCCGCTGTATCTCTACGATCACAGCGGCATCACGATGAAAACCAAGCCGTTCGCCTGTCCCTGGGACAGTGGGCAAGTGGGCTTTATTTTCGTGAGCAAGGCGAAAGTGTGTGCTGAGCAGGGCTGGAAACGGCTGAACAAGGCACGCACCGAAAAAGTAACCGCCATGCTGGTTGGGGAGGTCGTGGTTTATGACCAGTACCTGACCGGCGATGTGTGGGGCTTCAAGGTAGTTGAAAACGGCGAGGAGACAGATAGCTGCTGGGGTTTCTATGGCAGCGATCCGCTTTCTAACGGCGTAGTAGAGCATCTTGCAGGCCAAGCAAAGCAGCTGGTTGAAGCTGGGCAATACCAGCGTATCAACTGAGTAATCGCTATCCCTGAGGGGCACCGCCCCCTCAGGGAAGGTGCCTCTTTTTCAGGGCTAAATAACTGAGAAGGAGATACACCATGCGGACTTACATCCTATCGATGACCATCCTGCATACACGGCAGAAGGCTACCTTCCGTTGTGAAGCAACCACCTTCGGCGAAGCGATCGACAAAGCAGAGAAGGCCCATCCGGGCTTTTTTGCCGTTCTGACCCACTCCCTTCCAGGAGAGCAGAACAATGCGACCGTCAACCGTTGAGGGCCTGAAGGACTCCCTTGCTAGCTGGGGGGAGATGAAAGAAGAGGGTGGTGCGTTCGCTGAATACGCTGACGAAATGATCGAGCAATTTCAGGTGAAGCTCATTCTCCTGGAATACCTGCTCTGTCAGTTCACTATCCACGGCCTTGGCTTAACGCTGAAGCATCGGAGCCGGGATGCCTGGGGTGTACTTCTCCCAGATGCATCTCAGCAAGGGCGATTTCGGTGGCAGGCGTTTCAACGTGATGGTTTCACCGGCCATTGCGCGCATGACACGCCGGAACTGTGCATTGGCGACATGCTTGACGATGGATACGCGCTTCTCGATATGGGAGCACTTGATCGATTGTCGGGTACCGCTGAATGGCAACGCGGCATGGAAATCGTCGCAGTGATTCAGGCCTGCAATGCAGGTCAGTTGAGCTTCGAGGACGCCATGCTAAAGCGAGAAGAAATCTACTCCCGCTACGCGATTGCTGCGTAAGCGTGAGCATCACTGGAAACACCAGAGAAAAAACATCCCCCAAAGGGCGACAGCCCTTTGGGGTTTTCGCCTTTTCGGGGCTGCCACTTGGGTTTTCGAGCCTTGGTGGTGAACTTGAGAAAAGGAGAAATCAATGAAGACCTTTGAGTCATGCTGCAAGGCATTCCATGCCGTAGAAGCCGCAATCGTCGCTCACCGCAATTCGGAGTTAGGAGTCGAGATCCAAGAAAAAACCATGTTGGGGAAACTCAGCATGTTCATGGATCTGGATAACTGGCCTGAGAACCCTGACCTTCAGGGATTGACGGAAGCAGACGAAAAGCAGCTGCGCGAATGGGGTGTTGTTTACAGTAAGCGGCTCCAGGACTTCCATGCGAAGGCCGAAGAGCTGAGAAAGGAGCGGTATAACGCCGTCTGTAGGGCGTTACGGCTGCTCGGAGAAGAAATTGGCTTGCAGTTCAACTTCTTCACATCAGGCCCACTAGATGAGCGCATAGCGAATGTGCTGAGCCATGCTGACTTGCTACGCAAGACGCTGCTTGACGGGCTCGGCTATGTCGATGTGCTTGATCCAGAAACAAACTTTGCGAAGGGCTTCTACAGCACCACAAAGTTGAAGAAAACCGAGCTGTTCCACGACCTGAAGCTCTGTGCTGAGTTCCGTAACAACGGTGTTCTGCATGCGTATGAGGTAATGGCCAGGCTGGGGTTCCATGAGGGTGTCGACAATGAAAATCGTTGACATCGCGCAGCGGACTCCTGATTGGCACGAGTGGCGAAGGGAAGGCATCAGTGCAACCAGTTGCGCTGTCATCATGGGTGAAAACCCTGATAAAACGCCCCTGGAGCTGTGGAAGGAATTGGTTGGAATTGTCGAGCCAGCTGACTTGTCGGTAATCCCGCAGGTTAGGAGGGGAGTCAAATTCGAACCGCTAGCGCTACAAGCCTTTGAGGATAAGTACGGCAAGATGGCTTTGCCGTTCTGTGCAGAGTCGACCGCATACCCTTTTATTCGGGCATCGTTCGATGGGGTTCTGGATGACAAGTCTCCGGTAGAGATCAAGAATCTCTCCGAAACCAACCATCTGGAGGTGCTGCAACTCAGGGAGCATAGCAAGGCATTTAAGCTGTACCGCTGGCAAGTGATGCACCAGATGATCGTCAGTGGAGCACGGCGCGGTTACCTGTGGTTTTGGTCGCCGAAGCATGAACCCTGCTGTTTGATCGTTGACTGGGATGACCTTCTGGTGAGACGAATCATTCAGGCAGAAGAAATCTTCTGGGGGCTGGTGATGCGCGGTGTGCCGCCTGAGGCCGATCCAAAGCGGGACGTTATTCCGCTGGATAGGCTGGACCTGGCTGCATGGCGTCCGCTAGCAAATGCCAGGAGAGCGAAGGAGAGCAAGATTGCTGAGCTGAAGGCCCAGTTGAAAGTGCTCACCAAGGAAGCAAAAGACCTTGAGGCCGAGATCCTGCCGTTGCTGGGGGAGTTCCGCCGGGCCGATGCTCTGGGTGTGAAAGTCACGAGCTACGAAGTGGCTGGCACTGTGGATTGGAAAGGTGTTGCGCACGAGCTGGAGGCGGTTATTCCGCCCGATGTGATCGCGAGACACCAGACCGGTTCGTCAATGGCTACGCGGGTCTCTGTGGATGCCTCCTACGATGAAAGTAAGGCCAAACCTGAGCCGTTGCCCCGCATACGGCAAAAGGTGGACGCAATAAATGAGACGGTCGAAGAGCCGTCACAGTTTTTCGGAACCTTCTGGTTCTAACCCCTCAGCCCGGCACTTGCCGGGCTTTTTTTCGACCATAAAACTGCCTGAAAACGAAACTCAAGGCGGTATCCCTCACGCATCATTCTCAGCACACAACATGGCCGAGAAGCGTATGCCTCCATTTTCATTCCTGAAACGCCTGTGGCCTCGAAGCGAGCGTGCCCTTACGGACAGCTTCGCGCACCCGGCCGAGCAGATGATTACTCCTGAAATCAAGCGGTACCTGGAGAACCATAACTGGCGAAACCTTCGGTACCCACCTTACCAAGAGGGTTATCCAGGGCTGGTTAGCGGGCAGTGGTTCATGCGCAATTATCAGCACGAGCTGTTCGATCGGATTATTCATTCAGTCGGAATGCCTGCCAGTGACCTCAAGCTCTACGTTGAGCCGATCCTGGTGAATTTCGCCGAATTGGCGCACATGCTGCCGGCGTCGGAGAACCACCATCACTCCGGCCCAGGGGGGTTGCTCCGACATAGCCTTGAGGTCGCCTCGCTCACCCTGGATGGGTGCCTTACGACAGCCTTTGATACAAACGAGACCCCGGCACGGCGAAGCATGCGCCTGCGTCGGTGGTACGTCGCGGGCATCGCGTCAGGGCTGCTACACGACGCAGGGAAGCCTCTCACGGATATTCGCGCCACCGATTTTGAAGGCAACAACCAGTGGATCTACGCGCAGGAAACGCTTCATGACTGGTCTGTGCGCAACAAGTTGACCCGCTATTTCCTGCATTGGAATTCCAATAGGCATGGGAATCACGTTCAGGTCTCTGTAGCGCAAGCAACACGGATCATTCCGCCAGCCGTACAGGCGTGGCTGATTGAAGGTGGCCACGACATCTATGAAGCGCTCCTCGATGCAATTTCCGGGAGCGGAAGCTCGCCTCTGACCGAGTTGGTCAAGTGGGCCGACTCTGCATCCACCAAGCGTGACCTCAATCGAGGCTCGAATAATGGCGGGGGCAATGCAACAGGTGTCCCGGTACCGCGGTTGGTGTCGGATGCAATGCTGCGGTTGCTGAGTGACGGAACCTGGAAGATCAACACGCCTGCCGGCCGCGTATGGGTTGCAACTGATGGCGTCTACATCGCTTGGAACCAGGGTGCCGAGGAGATTGTGAGCATGCTGGTCGGTGATGGGGTTGTGGCCATCCCGCGATCACCTGACACGCTAATTGGTACCTTGGTAGAGCACGGGATAGCAGAGAGAGCCCCAAACGGCGACCTGTACTGGCTGGTTACGCCTCACCTTCTGCGCAAGAACGGCAAAGGCCCGGCGCTGCGCTGCATGAAGCTTGTGAATCCGGACATCCTTTTTCCAACCACACCGATTCCGCCGCCAGTTTCCATCAGCCTTGGGAAGGAGGGAAAGCAGAAGGATGTCATTGCTCCTAACGATACGGCTGGCGCAGCAGCGAACGCGCTGAGTGAGCATCAGGAAGACCTGTTTGGGGCTGATCTGACTGGGGACTCGAGCGGGGATACTGACGCTGATTCGGGGCCTACACCTCCAAAAGAATCCGCATCGTCGAAACCAGCAAGAAAGAAAAAAGCGGCTCCAAGGCAAGCAGCTCCGGTACCAACAACCGCCTCTTCAGGGGTTAGCCTCAAACAAGCGCAGAACCCCGCCGAAGACGCCCCTGTGGGTGTGGAGTCAGCGCCGGCAGCTGACGATACGGCTGCAATTGCTTCCTCCCAACCAGAGGAAGCTTTGGATGCTGAGGAGGAGGAAGAAGCACCTCAGGAGCCACCTGCCAGCCTTGAGGAAATGCTGCTTTTCTTGAGTCCCCATTCCCCGGCGGCTGAGCCCCTTCAAGAAGAACCACTCCCGGCCGCTGAGGCTGAAAGTAGCACCGAGCCCTCTGACGCTGATACCCAAGTCGGATCAGAGCAAGGGGCGCAGGAGCTGTTGCCTCGTCAGGAAAAGATCTCCCTCAACTCCATCATGGGGCAAGGCAAACGCACGCCTAAAACTACGCCTCCGTTGGAATCGAAGAAGCAGAAAGTTGGAGAAGCCGGCCCTGTGGAAAATGAGGTCCCAGGCGCTGGCAGTATCCTGCCAGCGGATGTCGTGTCGAAGCTCACAGCGCACGAATGCTACCTGTTGGAACAACAACCTGAGCTTGCCCAAAAGCTCATCACCGCGACTCAAGACCCAGAGAACGCGGCATTAGCAAGAAACAAGGTATTCGTTCGACTGGGAAAATCTTCGTTCCTTGCTGAAGACATCCACCCGCTCGTCCATGCGGGCTGGTTGTGGCAGGACATTACGGTCGAAGGGCCTGCTCTGACCCGCACGCTACAGTCCCGTGAAGGCTTCATGCTCACCGCCGACTACAGCGTCATCTACTGCAAGTTAGCGGAGCTGGACTGGGCTATTCCTCACATATCCCGGCTTCGCGAGGCCGACATCCCAAGCCTCGAGCAAGCTGTGAAGTCGCTGATCGAGAAGGCCGTACTTGAGGAAATAGGCGGGTCGCCTGTGCTCAGCCTCACAACCTACATGCTCACGAATGTCGCTGAGCAGTTCGGTATCACATCAACATCCCTAGAGAACGCAGTGTTCTGCTTCCGCGATGCCGTCAAGGTTGCCAAGCGCAGAAAAATCTTCGTTCGCCCCCTTTACGAGGAGCTTCCCAAAAAATGAGTGAATGGGACTACACCAGTTACTGGCGGAAAAACTACGAGGCGCGGGAAGCTGTTGCGTGGGGTTCGTCCATGCTTGCCGGCACCGCCGTTCAACTGATGACGGAGATGCCGGTAACCCCATACCTGATCACGCTTGGCGTGCAGGCTGGATTCGCCCTGGCGGCCATACCAAGGGCACTCCGCGTTCATAGGGCAAAAGCATGTCTCGTTGGAGCAGATCTCTCCTTCATCACCTTGGAGGAGGTGATGGAGCTGGTGAAGAGACACCCTCACGAGTTCTATTTCGGCGAAGCTTTCCCTTGGCGGCAGCGGCACGGCCAGTACGCATTCGAGCTCCAGGCGATGGATATCGAGGCCATTATCGGTAAGCGTGGCCGCCGCAACGCTGATGTTAAGGGTACGAAATGGATACACGGGATCGGCATGGATGAGGAGGAGCCATGTTTCCGGCCAGCAGACCAGCGTTCGATCCACCACCTCGTACTGGGCACAACAGGGGCCGGTAAGACCCGCTGGTTCGACCTGGCCATATCCCAGTGTATCGCTCGTGGTGAACCGGTGATCGTGATCGATCCGAAAGGCGATAAAGGCCTAGCCGAAACATGTGAGCGGACATGCAAGGCGATGGGGAAGGCCAGCCTGTTCAAATATTTCCACCCTGCGCATCCTGACAAGTCGGTTCGTTTGTCTTTGACCAAGAACTACGGCCGCGCAACTGAAGTTGCCTCCCGTGTCGCAGTGCTGATGAAAAGCGAAGCCGGCGATCCGTTCCAAGCCTTTGCGCAGATGTCCTTGAACAGCGTGATTCAAGCCATGTTGATCTGCAACATCCTGCCCACCCTTGTCGGCCTCAGGAGAACCCTTGAGGGGGATGTTCCTGGGCTGACAATCAAGGTGGTCATGGCCTTCGGTTCAAAGGTCTTCGGTGAAGATGAATTCGCGAGAATGGCCGAATCAGCAATTCTTTCAGCCAAGGTTCGGAACATCGAAGAAAAGGCGAAGGTATTGCGGAAGGTCTATTACAACGACATCGCGAAGGTGGAAGCCAATACCGATCTGGAAGGCCTGCTCACCATGCTCGAGCACGAGCGATCGCACTTCAGCAAGATGATTGCTGGCCTTCTTCCAATCCTGGTGATGCTTACCTCCGGTGAAATGGGGCCGCTGCTTTCCCCGCACACCGACGATGAAGACCCGCGCCGAATCAGTGACTTGAACTCTGTCATCAACGCCGACCAGGTTCTTTACCTGGGCCTCGACTCGCTTGCTGACTCAATGGTGGGCTCAACCATCGGCTCGCTGGCGCTGGCCGATCTGGCATCGACCGCAGGCGAGATCTACAACCACAGGTTGCCCAAGCCGGTGAACATCTTTGTCGACGAGGCTGCTGAGGTGATCAATGACCAGCTCATCCAGCTGCTGAACAAGGGCCGCGGCGCAGGAATAAATCTCTACATCGCAACCCAGACCATCGCCGACTTCAAGGCCCGCATGGGTGACGAAGCCAAGGCCATGCAGGTTCTGGGGAACGCGAACAACATCATCTGCCTCCGCATCCTTGATACCGATACGCAGGAGTTCGTGGCGAAAAAGATGACGCCAACTCGCTACAAATACGTCATGCGTACTCAGGGCAACTCGGCAGGTGAAGGCGGGGTGGTGCAGGGCGGGAATGTTGGTGAGCGCCTTATGCAAGAGGAGGGCGAGCGCTTCCCAACAGCGCTCCTCGGCGAGCTACCAGACCTCGAATATCTCGCAGTGTTTGCGGGCGGCGATATCCGCAAGGGGCGACTGCCCATCCTCACCGGCCCGACTGCCAACTGATTCCGGAGCAAAAAATGACTGTCTCGATTCCACTAGAAATTCAGCGGCTCACTGGCCTGGATGAGGCCTCAACAACTCGACTGCGCACGTTTGACCTGGAATGGCGTTGTGGCACGCAATTCATCTTCAAGATGCTTGAGGCGGGCCATAAACCCGAGGTAATTGGTGCGGCCCTGATTGATGTGCTGGTGGCCTACCAGCGTATGTGTCGCGAGGGCATCAGCGACTTCATTCGGCTCCGGGTGGTGCTCGGCCACATCCTCCAGATCCTCACGAGCTACGGCAACGCCCCTGCACCGGATGATGTTGTCTTGTGGTGCGAAACAACCAATGTCCCGCAACCTATCCGGGAGTTCCTGATCAATGGCTGAGATGCTTGAAGAAAAGTGGCCAAAAGGCGTTATGGCCTCTATAGCGTTCTTCTTCGTCCTGATCCTGATGCTGGCAACCGTTGCGCCGAACAAGCTGGTGGATACGGTAATGCTGAAAGAGCGGAAATGGGGCATCGAACTGCTTGGCGATTCCGACATGGATAAGGTGCTTGAAAAGACCAATCGCTACTACTCGGCACTTGTCATCGACTCCGGGGCAAAAAAGGTTGTCTCCGACATGCTGATGCCTCGAGGCGGCACCGTGGATGCCTTCGAAAAGAACGTGGATTGGTGGTTTCGGTATCTTGAGTCCCGAGGTGAGGCCGTCCAGAAAATCATCTACCAGATGGTTTACCGGATCGTTTTAACGCTTTACTGGCTGCCACTGCTGATCGCGGTTCTGGTGCCGGCCATTTACGCCGGCTGGATGCGCTGGAATGCCAAGCGGCATGGATTCGACTACTCATCACCGTTCTTGAACAACAACGCCGCGATCGTCCTGTCATGGGGCGGAATGCTCATCGTGCTCAGCGTGTTGATGCCTCTACCTTTACCGCCGCTCGTTATCTCAACCTTCATCGTCATCATGCTGCCTGTCGTGCTGTCCGTGCTGATCAGCAACCTGCCAAAGCGCATTTGAATTCTGACCATAAAACCGCCTGAAAACGGAACTTTCAGGCTGCGTTTATCCGCAGAATGCCCCTAACACCACGACAGGCTGACCCTTATGGCAACGAAAACGACACCCTCGAAAACGATCCCTTTTGCTATTGCTATCACAGCCCTTGCCACTGCTCTGGTAGTTGGCTCGTACTACCACTTCACCACCATGAGCCAGCTACAAGGCCAAGTCAAAAGCCTCGAGGGTGAATTGTCTGTTGCGAAAGCACAGGCAGTTGACCCCGCCGCGATCCAAGAGATTGTCGATAACCTCAAACAGCTTCCAGAAGATGATATCCCCGCAGCTCCGGACAACTGGATCTATGGATCTTCATCTGCTCGGTACACGCTCGTCGAGATGACGGATACGGAATGTCCTTACTGCCGCGATCACTTCCCCCTGCTGAAAGCGCTTATCGAGTCGTCAGCGGGGCAAATCAATGCCGCGATTCTCCATGTCCCAGCCCTTGGAGAGGCCTCCCGGCGACAAGCCCTGGCCATCGAGTGTGCTGGTGAGCAAGGTGGCTCAGATGCTGCCTGGAAGTACACCCAGACGGTGTTCGATAAAACCGGTGGCAACGGCAAGGGAGTTTCGGAATCGCTCGTGTCTCTTGCGACCGATCTTGGCCTGGATGGGAAGCGCTTTGCAGCCTGCACAGACTCGAAGCAGGCCATCGAGCGAGTAACTGGCGATCTCGATCAAGCCATTAAGCTGGGCATCCAACAGACCCCTTCGACCCTGCTCCTGGACAACCAGACAGGTATGTCGATGGTCCTCCAAGGTGCTAACGCTAGTCATGAAGGCATCCTCAAAGCGATAGCCAGCCTCAGCAAAGCAGGGGGTGGCAAGTGAGTGAGCCAATCAAAATCCCGGCATACATCGACCAGCCGCCGCACGTGATGTTTTGGCGTTTGGATGAGGTCATGCCGATAGGGATCGGTTTGGTTGCAGGCGTTCTTCTGGCACAGCTGATTCTTTGCACAGTGGTAGGTCTCCTGCTCGCCCGCTTCTATCGGCGCTTCTGCGACAACCGCCCTGACGGCTATCTGCTTCACGCTATTTACTGGCACTGGGGAGCTATTGGCCGGAAGAGTGTGCGATCCATGCCCAATTCCTACGAGAGAGAGTTCGTCTGATGCTTTTTAAGTCGCTTAGCAATTCGTTCGATGGCATGCGGGGAGAAAATCAGTTCTTGCGCATTGCCGTTGCAGGCCTTGTATTGAGCAATCTGCTGGTGTCTTGCTCTGCTCTCAACAAGGATGAAGTGGTCACTGTGATACCGCCTACCCTGACTGAGACCGCCTGGGTCAGTAAAACGCAAAGTTCCGGGGAGTACGCCGACGCATGGGCTCTTTACATCGCAATGATGCTAGGCAACGTTACCCCGCATAATGCCTCTGTCGTAAAAGACGCCCTGGGGCCTATCCTCGACAAGTCGATCTATCAAGATACGATGAAGGTTCTCGATACTCAGATTCATCAGATCCGCCAGGATCGAGTGACCCTGAGCTTCGAGCCGCAGAAAGTGCTCCGCGATAACCTCAACGAGAACAAGTTCTACGTTACTGGTCGCTCCGTAAGCGAAGGGCCGGCGGGCGACAAAAAGCGTAGCAACCGAACCTATGAGTTCGAGCTTATGATCAAAGACTACAAGCCTGTACTGAGTTGGGTTAGTACGAACTCTGGGGATGCTCGAACCCAGGATGTGGTTGATCGCGAGAACAGCAAGGCTGAGAAACAAGCAGAGCGCGAGAAGAGAAAGAATCAGCAGCGCTAAGCTGAGGCGAAAGAAGCCCATGTCAATGTCTTTGGCATGGGTTTTTTGTTGGTATCGCGAGTCCGCGGCTACAAAAAATACCCCTCCGTTTTCAGACGCAAAAGCTGCTTGAAAACGCAACTCAAGCGGCTGAATGGCCTCCAGAATTGACGACATCTCAGAGCAGAGGTCGTCTCGATGTCACTTCCAGTTTCCCTCCATTTCTTCAAGCCAGCTGCGCTCGTAATGGCTATGGCTGCCGTAATGCCTGCTATTGCGCAGGAGCAGATCCAGATTCCAGGCATGAACATGCCAGTTGCAGCCAGCACGCAGCCTCAAGCGGTTGCCAAGCCTACGCCTTCTCCTGAGAGCGTTCCTGAACGACAGGAAGATCCTCAGGAGGAAAAGAAACCACGTTTGGTTGCCATTACTCCCGGCTCTGCTGAAAACCCCAGCGTGCCTGCCAGCGTTGTGAAGAAGCCCACTCCTGTTCAGCCCGTCGAGTCTCGTCAGGATGTGGTCGTTGCAAGCGGCACGAACACCCTGATTCCGATCAGCAGAGGCCAAATCAACCGTCTGGTTACGCCGTTCGATAACCCTCATATCCAGACGGTAAGTGAGGCTGAAATTTCTACAAGCGGAAACGTCATCTACGTCACGACTCAGGATGAGAAGCCGGTGACCATGTTTGTCACCCCTGAGGACGATGAGTCTGTCGCCATCTCCCTGACGTTGCTGCCTCAAGGCGTGCCTCCCATCCAGGCGAACCTGATCTTGGCAAAAAACGTACAAGGGCTGGCGAGCGGAATGCCAATCACCTCGTCGACGAACTACAGCGGCCAGGCGCGGAAGTGGGAGCGCTCTCAGCCCTATATGGACACTCTTCGCTCCCTGATGCGCGAGATGGCGCTAGGCAAGTTGCCGCGTGGATACAGCTTCGGTGCGCTTACCAGCGGCAACAAGATCCCCGCCTGTGCGCAGCCAAGCCTCAGCTTCGATTTCAGCAAGTCGCAGTTGATCGAGGGCCATGACTTCCGAGTCTTCGTGGCCACCGCCGAGAACGTGTCGGCCAGAACCGTTGAGTTCGATCACGGCTCCTGCACGCACCCTCACCGAGCAGCTGTAAGCGCATGGCCAGATGAGGTGCTTGAACCTGGTCAGAAAACAGAAGTGTTTGTAGTCACGCGGGTTCCGACTGAAGTACCGCAAAGCTCCACTCGTCCAAGCCTGTTGCAGTAAGGGGAACCATCAGTGAAAGCGATTCAGCAATTCCTCGAAAAACTCACGCCCAGAGGCAAGCTGATGCTTGCCATCGGTGGGACGGTTCTGGTCGTGGGTACTATCGTTGGCGTCGCCATGAACGCGGCGAGCCCCGAGCGCAAAGCGCGCGCAGCGGCAAAACCACAGGTAGAGGCCATCCTCACCGATGAAGACCCACGCGCGTTGGGCTTGGACTCCATCGCCAGCCAATTGCGACAGCTACAGGCGCAGCAAAACCGCCTTGAGCGAGTGATGGGACAGAAAGAAAAGGACGTTCAGCTCAAAAATACGCAAGAAAAAGTGAGCGGTCTGGAGCAAGAACTCCAGCTGCTTCAGCAGGAGCTGGCGCGGGTTGGACGCGAAAAGAAAGGCACTGGTGAGGGTAGTGATACCTCGTCGAGTAGTTCGACAGCCACCCAGGCGAGATCCCCTATCCCCCCTCGTGAATCAGCATTCATCAACAAAGCAACGAGCTCGCCAGCAGATCTGACTGACGTTTATTCGAACCTTCCACCTGAGCAACCGGAAGACCCCAAATCACGATCAAGCGAGAAAAAGGAAACGCCTAAGATCCGGGTGATAAAGGGCAAGGAAGACGAGGGGAAGAGCGACAAGCCTGAGGAGCTTTCTGTGACCCTGCCCGCTGGATCGATCCTGTCTGGCGTTTTGGTCACAGGTATGGACGCGCCAACTGGAAAGCAGGCACAGCGCGACCCCTTCCCGAGCCTGATCCGCATCAAGAACGAAGCAATCCTTCCTAACCGCTTCAGGGCTGACTTTCGCGAATGCTTTCTGATCGCCGGCGGCTGGGGTGACCTCAGCTCGGAAAGAGCCTATTTGCGAGCTGAGCGCCTGTCGTGCGTACGCAATGATGGTTCGGTGCTGGAGTCCAGCCTGGAGGCTTACGCAACAGGCGAGGATGGGAAGGCAGGCATCCGCGGCCGTCTAGTCAGCAAGCAGGGCCAAATCCTCGCAAGAAGCCTTATGGCTGGTTTCATGCAGGGGGTCGCAAGCGCGTTCAACGTTCAAAAGGTACCGACAATCAACGTCACTCGCGCTGGCGATAACGGCGACACCGTTGCTCCTGTTTACGAGCAGGCATTCGATAGCAACGCACTTCAGTCGGCCGGTTTCAGTGGAGCGGGCACGGCTCTTGAGCGAATCGCCGATTTCTATCTCGAAATGGCTGAAAGCATTTTCCCTGTTATTGAAATCGACGCAATGCGCGATGTTGACTTTATCGTCAACAAAGGCATGACCGTTAAGTTCAATGCAGCAACTCTAAAAGTCAATGACGTAAACAATTAAGGGAATCATGATGATTAAGCAAATTATCCTTGTATGCGCAATTACTGCATTGACTACCGGCTGCACAAATTTTCTTAACGTAGGCTCAAGTGAGTACGCCTGTAAAGGCATGCCAAATGGCGTTACTTGCATGTCCGCCAAAGATGTTTATTCGGCAACTGAAGGTGACGACTACAAAACCCAACTGAAGCAAGAGCAAGAAGGCGTTGAGGCCGACAGTGGTAAATCAACAGGCACCGGCACGACGCGCGTGCTTATCGCTGAGGGGTCGGACAACGCCCCAATGCCGATGAGAGCAAGAAATCCCCT
Source organism: Pseudomonas sp. PS02303 (assembly GCF_029959925.1). Classification (NCBI taxonomy): domain Bacteria; kingdom Pseudomonadati; phylum Pseudomonadota; class Gammaproteobacteria; order Pseudomonadales; family Pseudomonadaceae; genus Pseudomonas; species Pseudomonas sp. PS02303. The sequence continues at coordinate 53,790 of NZ_JASCOM010000010.1, read as the reverse complement.
TCCGATCCGTTCGCAGGCTGTAGTTATGCGTATTGCAGTTGATCCGTGGGAGGATGAGAAAGGCGATTTGTATGTTCCAGGCTTCATTTATACCGAGGTAGAAGCGCGTCGTTGGGAGATCGGTGCACGAACCCCCCAGGCAACACCAACCTTGCGTCCCCTCACAATCGTTCAACCGCCACAGGCTAATTCTGCCAAGTAGAACATTAAACGAAGTGCCGGCGGTTGAGCAGAAATGCGCCTTGCGAAAGCAGGCGCATTTGGTCGTTTCAAGACCTAACAAAACATACTCTAAGGTTTCGCTTGCCAACGCGAGTTAAAGGAGTTCCACGATGGGTACGACAAAGACCCGAGGGCCATCGTTCCTCAATAAAGTGAGTGGTGCGCTTCTGGGCGCTATCGCTTTGGCCATTGTCCCAGTCAATGGTGCGTATGCCGATCTTGTTAAATACGGCTATACGAACAGTGCAGGGATTAAAACCAATACAGAGCCAGGCACAGGGTTTATCAACCCCTCCACTGGCATATCGTTCATGGTAAGCGGTGGTATTGACCGAAAACTGCGCATAGCGGTGACTGCTAACGGTGCTGCCACACCTGTCTTCGCAAAGGAAAGCACCAAGGTGCTTGGGGCTAGCGACGTTATTTCTTACAACGGTGAGAACTACTATGCCGAGGAGTTTGTCAGTCCGAAGCTACCGGATGGACGCTACACCGTAAAAACAGAAATTCTGTCCAGCGCTGGGGCTGTTGTTCAAACTGAAAACGTTCCCCTCGTTATTGATACCGCTGGCCCAATAGCTGGGACATTTGCCCCGCGCCCATATACATGGGGCGATCCCGTTCTCACTGGCGAAGTTTGGAAGCTCGGCCTTGCAGCAATCGATGCTTTGACATATTCGAGCTTCGTCTTGGACGGTTTCTCTGACCCGTCGGGAATTAGCAAGGTTACCGCTAAAGTCTATAGGGAGTCTGGTGCTCTGTATAAAGAGCATAATGTTCTGTTTTCTGAGGAAAGCAAAACAGCCTCGATTCAGTACAGGACAGACTTCTTCCCTGACTCTGACTTGGATGAGGTTTTCGGGCTTGAGTTTGTTGTCACCGACAAGGCTGGCAACTCTACGGTAACCAAGCGTCAGAAGGTAATGTTTGACAACATTGCCAACGCACCAACTGAGCCGTTTGGTGTGTATGACCCAAGTGTGTCAACCACTCTCGCGCCCGGCCTAAAGGGGTTTGTTCCCTATGTCGCCGGATCTTATGTCAAAACTAACCCAATACGGCTTGCATGGAGAATCCCAAAGAGCAACTGGCACACCTACCGGCAGGGCGGTATACGCTTCACAAACAGTTTTGGAGAGAACCAGATTGTTGGCGAGGATTCGGTCTATGTTTACCTTGTCGGGTCGTTGCCATATCGAGCAGAGGACAATAACTACATCAAGTTCTCTAACTTTGGCGAGTGGGGCTCACAAGGAACTATCCGTTATGATTTAGTATTGCACCCCTCTGCACCGAAAACTCCCGTCATCAGCCGTATCGAATATTACTTTAGCGACAAAGGATGGCTGAGCTATTCGAGCAGGGTAGTCTCTCCTGAGGAATTGCCTGTCACGATCACGAAAGTTCGGTACACCGTCGAGGCACGCCCTTTTGATCAAGTGGCTACTCACATGGGCACATGTACTATTCCTGCCGGGCAGACCCAATGCGTAATCGCAGTCACCCGCCAGTTGAGCAAAGGCACCTCTGGATATCTTCATGATCAAGGCGTGCTGAAAAGTGCAGACGGCACGTTGAACGCAACGGGCCAGTGGGCTAACGTCTGGTGGAACGATCTTTATCTTCCAGTTCTGACTTATACCTATAACGCTTCGGAGATGATACTGACCCTCAACGTCAGGCAGCCGCAGCAAGGCGCGTATCAAAACTATCTTCGTCACAACACGTCATGGCTGGAAAATACTAGCGGGTCGGCACTGAGCGTTACCAAAAAACTTACATCGTCATCTGGTGAGTATTTTGAATACGAGTTCGATCTGAAAACCCTACCGGAAGGCTCCCATGATCTTGTTGGTGTTGCTAGCGAAAATCTAGGCGCAATAACGAAGCTACCTCTTTTCAAGTTCCAGAGCGATCGGACAAAACCAGTTGTTACGGTAAGCAAGGGTGCGAGTGATTCTATCGATACACTCGACAAAATCACCTTCACGGTAACTGACAATAAAGACCCTGCACCAAAGATTACATCGATTAGCTTGACTGGGGGGCCGGCTAACGAATCGATTGCACTTTCGTTTCGCAAGCTCAATGCGACTACCTACGGTCTTGAGTACCCGATCCTATTCCCATCCTTAACGGCTGGAGAAAGTTATACGCTCAGAGTCAATGCGCAGGACTCACAACAGAACAAGGGTGTTGGCTCAACCACGTTCCTCTACAGCCCTAAGATGGCTGGGATCGTTGGTCATGTAAACGGTCTCGTTAATATCCCTGCGGTGCCAAAAGAGTTCAATCGTAACGATGGCTCTGTGGTGATAAACAGCGAACAGCTAAAGCTTGCAGACGGTACGCCAGTTTCTGGTGTTTATGATCTGCTGGCAACGCTCAGGTCTGACGCAGCAACACCTCTAAAGATTGGCGGTGTTCTCGTCAATCCGGGAGCAACGGTAACAATTAGCCAACTCAACTTCACCAGTACCGGCGGTAAGATATCGCTACCTGTTGTTCCGGTAACTCAGGGAGCTACCGGAAGTAATGGTGTGATCATTTCTACCTCCGCGCCGAATGCTCCTGTGGTGTATGCCGATATCAATACCTGGATGCCCAAGGTCACGCTTGGCATCAACAATAAGAATCCTGTACAGGCAATGACTGACACCACGGTAAAGCTGTCCGCTTCAGCTAGCAGCATTTGCCCTCTAACGACATCTTCCGCGGTGGCAAGGTCTGCCGATCCCATCAAGTCGCCCATCTGCTTGCTTGAGTGGACGAGCATTCCCCGAGGCCTTCAGCAAGTAGAGGTTTCCGGTGCACCGCACCCGGTCACTCAGCTGACAGGGCGAGTCCTCGACGCAGGCCAGCAGAAGGTTGCTTATTCCCTCTATGTATTCAACAAGGGTACGGAAAAGGTACTGCTGAGCAGCGGTGAGGAAATACTGAGCGTCAAAGCTGCGACCGGCTCAACAACCTTCATCCAATCGCTGCATGAGAAAAGTGTTACTCGTGCGATTGAGACTGCATCCGTCACCATGACGCAGCGCTCGGGCCCAACGTGTTCGATCACTGGTGATGACGCAGCGGCAAAGAGTGCTGGCATGAGCGGCGGTGCCTTGAAGTGCTTGATTGAGTTCTCGGTCATCCCGAAAGACCTGAGCATCAAAGCGCTCGATCCTCTTGAGTTGACCGGCGTTTTCACCCGTTCCGGGCAGCACCCGATCCGCTGGACGGCTAGCGTCTACGACACCACCGGGAAAAAGATCACCCTCGAAGAGGGGCAATCGGTCATTCAGGTAATAGAGCCGCCTGTAACAACGAAACTGACGGTCAGCGTCAACGAAAGCTCATCGGTGGACGCAACTCCCATAGAGGACTTCCCGGTAGCGTGGGAGAAGAAAACCTATTCAGTTCTGTCGAGCCCGTCCCAGGGCTCTGTAGTCGCGACCCCTACCGGGTTCACCTACACCCCGAACACTGGATACGTTGGCCCCGATGAGTTCAGGTACCGCGTGCAAGACGTGTCTGGGATGAAGGCTGAAGCCACCGCGGTTGTGAATGTCGCGAAGTTCAATTACGCCCCTACCTGGACGGGAGTAACCATTCAGGCCCGTGAAGGGCAAGTGAGTGACCAGGTTGATCCTGAGGTGCATGACATCAATCTCTGGGACAGCCATACGTTCAAGATCCTCACGAACCCGACGCACGGGACTGTCCGTGTGTTCTATGGCCGTATGGAGTACACCCCTAATCCGGGTTTCTATGGGGAAGATTCGTTCACTTTCAGCGCCACGGATCAGGAAGGGCTCAGTGTAGAAGGAGAGGGGAAGGTCACTGTTACTCAGTTCAATTTTGCACCAACGGGTATCACCCCTTCGACAGTGAAGATGTATGCAGGAATCGGTGGAACGGCCGATCTGAAAGTGATCGATCCGAACAACTGGGGCTCGCACACCTTGCAAGTCGTCAAACAGCCAGCACATGGCCACGTGACGGTGGAGGGAATGAGCATCACCTATAAGACCGATGGCCAGGCTGAAACCTCAGTACAGATTCGTGCCATTGACCAGGATGGCCTCTATGTCGATCAAGATGTTGTCCTGAAGCTTTCGCCGGCCTGGGAGATGTTCAAAGACCGCGAAGTTCAGCCTACCTCGGTGGCCCCGAGCATCCCGGCCGTGAAGCACCAAATGACGACCCGTTTGGGTGCCTATGCGCTCCGAATTCCCGACCAGGAAGTGATTCAGGCTCTCGGCGGCGAGATCATCGCCATCGTCACGCCTGACTCGAAAGTTGGGGTGACACTGGAGCATCGTGAGCTTTCTCAAGGCACTGGTATGCGTCTGGTACCTACGAAAATGACTGCCGATCTGCTGGAGGCCCGTTTAGGTGGCCTGGATGTTGGGGTCGATGGCCAGGCGCTGGTCTATCTCAGTCGCGCCGATATGACCGGCCCTGTCTATTCCGTGCCGGTAACCGTATGGGCTCCGGAGGGCGTACTGACGGCTGATGCATGGGAGATTCTGCAAGCGTCCGGCCGTGCTCAAATCAGCTTCAGCCCGAGCAATGGGGCATGCAGCATCTTGACCAGCGAAGCTGTCGCGAAGCCGAAAAATGCACTTCAGGATCGTGCTTGCTACGTCACTTGGACGAAAACCCCCGATGAATGGCGCAACGCTAGTACCTTGGCCAACCTGATGATGGATGCCGGCGGGAGTTCTTTGGGAAACCAGACTATCGAGGCTACCGCCTATGTGTTTGACCCTAGCGGCGTGAAGCACAAGGTTGCGAGCTTCACTCGTGACCTGAAGATCCTTCCGGTTGCAGGTCAGATCCGCTTTGGCCTGAAGCCAGCACCGGCAGAGGCCTATCAGAAGGTGCAGCAACTTTCCTTGTTGCTCCGTCACACGGATGGCCCTGTGTGTGATGCAACGGCGAACGAAGGCGTTGCGAAAAAGACGGCTCAGCAATGGTCGAGCCGCCCATCGTGCCTTATCCGTTGGATGCAGATGCCAGAAGGCATGGCCCAGCAACGCAACACAGTCACGCCACTCGCGGAAGGAACAATGACCCTGCTTGGAGCGAACAACATCTCCTGGAAGGCATCCATGTTTACGCCGAGTGGTCAGGAAATCGATATTGGCTACGGAGAGCACACCGTAAACGTGATCGAGCCGCCGGCAATCGAAATCGATATGCCGGCAAGCAACCTGGTGAAAGAAGGGCTGTATTCGGTCTCACAACTCGGCGGCTATGTTGGTAGCGCATCAGTGACTGCAATCGCAGCTTCCTTGGACGTGGCGATCAATCGGGCGGATGCAGTGATCGAACGGTCTACGATTCCGAGTTACGGTCGTGCCCAGCGGTTTACGCGCTACATCGAGGGGGCCGAGGCTCCCCTGTGGAGCGTAACGCCATACTCCGTTGACGTTGGATACACCGCGTTGCCAGAGATGAGGTCGACCAAAACCGCGTCACTCCTGGCGGTCCCTCACGACAAAATTCTCCCTGTCATTCTCAACGACGAGAGAACTGTCCTGGATACGGTCAGCCTTCCAATCCGCGTGGCCATCAAAGACACCCGCTACATGGAGGATGCATATCGGCTGAGCAGCATGGGCGACTGGGATATTCGCCTGCTTTCGACAACTGCCGGAGTGAATTATGAGCCGATGACAAACTGGGAGCCCATCGACGAGAACGGGGAGGTTGAGTTTGAGATCGATCTACAATCGTTGACGAACAAAGCGGTTCGCATCATTGCTGAAGCGCGTGTTCGCTCCCCTGTGCCGGAATACGAGCTGACTCGGGAGTCGGGTTCGCCAATGGTGCTCTCCGTTCTCAACGGCGAATCTCTCGATGGTTCAATCCAGGCATTGCGGGTTATCGGCCCAGCTCCTCTTCGCAGCAGCTTCTACGCCGTCACCAACGATCGCTACCAGTCAGGAGACCTTGGTGACGTGCGCTGGGAAATGAGCAAGGACGGCGGCGTGACGTGGGAGGACGTTGAGGCCAATGCCAAGCTGCCGCAACGGCTCAGCATGGTCTTTCAGCGGGGTACATATCTGCTGAGGGCAGAGTTGACGAACCGCCATAGCGGCGCGAAATCCATGACCCCTACCGTTGAAGTTATTGCCTATGTCGTGCCCGTTGCCCGCCTTAAAGGCCCAGCAAACGTGTTTATTGGTGATAGCGGTACGTTCACGCTCACTGACCTCAAAGGTAATGCGCTCGATACGACCGGAATGGTTGTGGAATGGTCGGAGGATCGCGGTAAAACCTGGGCCGCTGGGGAGGGCTCCTACCGGCTGAGTCGCAACTCTGCTGATCGTGTGTACCTCACGGCCAGGCTGAAATACTCAGACTCACCAGAGGATAAGCGCGTCTACAAAACCCTCCGCGCAGGCGTTGCGTTTAGACCTGTCCGGCCGCCTCGTGTCCAGATCATCGGGCCGCGCCGTCCTGAGGTAGGAAAGGAAGCTACCTGGGTCGCCAACTTGATGATGCCGTACCCGAAAATGGATATGACAATGGATGGTGAGTTCATCCTGCCTGATGGCACAGTCGTCGACTCCACTGAGGTGAAGTACACCCCAACTCGGGAGGACATGGAGAAAGAAGAGAGTTACATCAGCGTCCGATCTTGGATCAATGGGTATGAGGATCGAGGCGGTTTGGGCCTAACTCAGCACCGTCTTATTTTCTGGTCGTACGACTGGCCTGAGTGGAAGATCAACACCAAATACTCAGCCAAGTATGCGCCGGCAGACTTGACCATGACGGCTCGCTCTCTTGGCTTGTTCCGAGAGTTCGAGGGCTTGACCATCGAGTGGGATATCCCACCCTACGCCGGCCTCGAAATGATCAAGGACTCCAGCCAGACCAGTCGCATCGTTCGACTGACTGAGCCGGGGATCTACACATTCGGTGCTCATATCACCGACTCGCGGGGCAACTACAGCTATGCCGAAACAGAGATGGAGTTTTTGGAGCCAATTCCGTGGGATGTGAAATTGTCCTGGAGTGGGGATAACGACGCGAATCGTGCCCCGCTGGGCGTTCTGATCCGACCATCAATCACCGGCGGGCATCCCAAGGATCAGATACTCAGCAAAACGTTCAGTCTCAACGGGGAGACGCTATCAAGCTCAGGGGATTATGGGCGAGCGACCCTTGAAGAGGAGGGCGTGTATACGGTGAAACTGGATGTCGCCAGCGCAATGGGGCACACAGCAACAGGCCAGGTTGACATCTCGGTGGCAAGGAATAAGCCCCCGGTCTGCAAGCTGGAGCTTGTGGTCGGTCGAACCTCCTGGCTGGCAAAAGCCGTTTGTACTGATGAAGATGGCCGCATGGCCAAAAACCTTTGGTTCATCAATGGTGAGCAGCAGGCTCTCAGCTCAAACAGCATCTCTGTGCCAATGTGGCGTTATCCAGATGGCGAGCCGGTAATTACGCTGGTAGGTATCGATAACTCCGGCGCGGAATCGCCTCCAGTCTCCAACAAGTAAAAGAGAAGGGCCGCATAAAGCGGCCCTTTTTAATTTCCGTCGACAAATGCGCCTGAAAGCGAAACACAGGCTTACGGAAAGCACGAAAAATGTCTCCTGAGCGCAGCCCCTGCGCATGTCAACCTCTAGGAGCAAGACCAATGCACGTCAACAAAGCAACCCTCCAAACGATGGCCATCGCAGCGGCAATGGTGGTCGCCGGTACCGCGCTCGCGGGTACCGGCGGCGATACGTTCGATAGCGTGTGGATTACCTTGACAGAGTGGATGCAAGGTACCCTCGGCCGCATTCTGATCGGTCTGATGATCCTCACCGGCATCGGCGCGGGCGTTCTCCGCCAATCGCTTATGCCGTTCGTTACTGGCGTTGGCGGCGGTGTTGGCCTCTATGCTGCGCCGGATGTTATCGAGTCGGTAATGTCGGCAACTATCCCAGCAGCAGCTGTAGTCACCAACGCTCTCCAAGCCCTGCCTGTAGGCTTCTGATCTCAGTCAGAACGCCTCTCTGAAAGGCCTCTTTTTCCGACGCTAAAACGTCCTGAAAAAGAGGCCTTTTCTTTTCCGGGCCAAATACTCTGGGTGAATCGACTCAGGAGGTAAGCCCATGTTCAAACCAACCCGAACCATTCTTGCTATGACGCTGCTTGCATTGGCTGGCACCGCAGTAGCAGCGAGCCCTGCGGACAAGAACGCAGACAAGGTAGTGATGCTTCCTGCGTCTGCAATGCTGGCGATCGAGAAGAACGGCAAATTCGCCATCATCAGCGATACCGGCCGATTCATCATCCAGGGAACGGTTTATGACGTGTGGGCGAAGAAAGAGTTAAAAACCATCGAGGATGCTCGGATCGCCGCCCACTACATCCCAGTGGATAAGACCAACCTCGGTTTCAAGGATCTCGCCCCCCTCACAGTCGGCAACGGTGAGAAAGCAATCACCATGTTCTCCGACCCTGCTTGTGGTTTCTGCAAAGAGATCATTCAACAAGCCCGCTCATCCCTTCCCGAGGGGTATCGACTCGACGTGCTGATGTTGCCGCTGCTCAGCCAAGAGAGCGCGGTGCGCACCAAAGAACTCCTCTGCGCGAAAGACAAGGTTGCTGCGTGGAAAGCTGGCGCTTCCGGCGACATGAAAACTCCTCTCGAACAGCTCCCAACCGCGCAGTGTGATCTCGATGTGATCTCGAAGCGCCGGATGACAGCTCAGTTTCTTGGAGCTCGAAATGTCCCTTTCCTCATTCGTGATGACGGTTTGACCCGAGAAGGCAAGCCTGAAGAAGGCCTGCGCGCCTGGATTGAATCGAATCGCACCCTCTAAGGAATTCAGAAATGCTCAAAGCGCTTATCCGCTCAACACCTCGGCTCTCGAAGCTGATCAACGGCCTCGCCTACGAGCCGAATCTTTACCTGTTCCAGCTGGAAGGGAACCGCCTAGGATTCGCATTCCTGTGTTCCCCGCTCTCAGGCTCAAACGGGGATGAAGGCGACCGCCTGAAAGCTGGTTTGACGGTCGACTGGCCTGAGAAGACAACGATTCAGTTCAGCCTGATTTGCACTGAAAATATCAATGAGATGAAGACGGGATTCCTTCGTCTGCGTCGGGCCTTCCGTGAATCCGGCCGCACTGACCTTCCCGTGGAAACCCAAGCCTTGCTGGAGAAAGTGACGAACGCGCGGGCCGAGTATTTCAGTGACCGAACCATGCGCCCAGTTGATTCAATCTCAGGTGTACGCATTCGTGAACAGAGCCTGGTCGTATCCGTAACAATTCCGATCGCCAATGCGTTGCCTACCCAGACAGAAGCGAACGCGGCGAAGGAGCTTTTCGACGGACTGCGAACCTCGCTGGACAGCTGCAACCTGGCAGCCGTGCCGCTCACCAACGACTCCTACCGGGAAATTTTCTCCTCCATCCTGAACCAAGGGCCATCGGCGTCGTGGCGCGAAGATCCGGACATGAAGGCGGACACAGACAAGCCCCTGAATGAGCAGATCCTCGACTACAACCGCAGCCTCGACGTGAAGAAAGACCACCTTCAGATCGGAGATGACTGCTTTGTAAAAACGCTGTCGGCCAAGCGCTTCCCTGATGTCATGTGGCAGGGCGATGCCTCTCAGTACCTCGCTGACATTCTGTCCCAGCGCGGCGGAATCCGGGGTAACTGCATCATCAACATGACCCTGTATTTCCCTCCCCAGCTGGAAACAAAGGACAAGCTGTCGAAGCGCCGCCAATGGGCCATCAACCAGAGCTTCGGCCCGATGGTGCATTTCGTACCCGTTCTACGGAAGACGAAGGAAGCCTATGACACGCTGTTTGAAGATCTCGACAAAGGGCTTCCCAACGTACAGGCGACAATGACCCTCGTGGTATTCGGCCGGAACCGGGAAGACCTCATTCAGGCAGCGTCGAATGCGAAGAGCCATTTTGCCACGCAGGGCTTCAGCCTCATGGAGGACAAGTTCTGTGTGCTGCCCGTGTTCGTGAACTCCCTGCCTATGTGTGCCGACCCGGATGCGATGAGGGAGCTGTTCCGGTTCAAGACATTGAGCCTCACCCAGGCATTACCTTTGCTGCCGATCTATGGCGATTGGAAGGGCACTGGAACCCAGGTGGCCCCGTTCATTTCCCGAAACGGTCAGCCGGTTAGCTTCAACCTCTTTGACTCTGACACCAATTACAACGCGATGATCGCGGCCCAGTCGGGCTCCGGTAAGTCGTTTGCGACCAACTATCTCATCACGTCGTATCTGAGCATTGGAGCGAAGGTGTGGGTCATCGACGTGGGCCTGTCCTACCTAAAGCTGTCTGAGGCGTACAAGGGCGACTTTGCACGCTTTGACCAGGAGTCGAATCTCTGTCTCAACCCCTTCGAGCTGATTGAAGACTACAGCGAGGAAGAGGATGTCCTGGTTGGGCTGCTCTCTGCTATGGCTGCCCCAACCGTGCCCCTGATCGACTTCCAAACCGCCGGGCTAAAAAGGCACCTCACGCAATGCTGGGAAGAGTTGGGCAAGACGATGATCGTCGACAACATCGCTGATTCTCTGCTTGGCGACCCAGACCCGCGTATTCAAGACATTGGCCATCAGCTCTTCGCATTCACCTCGAAGGGGCAGTACGGCCGTTTCTTTAACGGTAAGAACAATCTCAACTTCAAGAATCCCTTCACCGTACTCGAGCTTGAGGAACTGAAGGGTCGCCAACACCTTCAGCAAGTTGTGCTCCTTCAGCTGATCTACCAAATCCAGCAGGACATGTACCTTGGTGAGCGTGACCGCCCGAAAATTGTAATCATTGATGAAGCCTGGTCGCTGCTCTCCCAGGGCAACGTTGGTGAATTCATTGAGCACGGTTACCGGCGATTCCGGAAATATGGCGGTAGTGCCATTGTCATTACCCAGGGGGTCAACGACCTCTATCAGAACAAAGTCGGACAGGCCATTGCTGAAAACTCCGCGTTCACCCTCCTACTCGGTCAAAAGGCCGAAGCTATTGATGCTATCCAGGAAAACAAGCGTCTGCCGCTGGGAGAGGGTGGCTATCGAATCCTGAAGACTGTTAAGTCGTACAAGGGGCATTACTCCGAGATCTTCATGCTCACCCCCCGCGGGGCCGGTATCGTGCGCCTCACGGTGGACCCATATTCGATCCTCCTCTACTCGACCGCACCTGAAGATGTGCAGGCGATCCGAAACTACACGCTCACCGGCGTTCCGCAGGATGAGGCAATTCTGCGCGTGCTCCGTGACCGAGGTGTCGAGTACAGCTCTAATCCGGCGGAAGTCGCGTAATGGCGTTGTCGAACCCCTTCAGCATTGAGGCCAAGGTGCGAAGGGCAATGGCGAAGGTTGAGCGAGATCGAGCTCCAAAGCGACTCTCGGCAGCCTTTCTCGGCAAAGGCCTACTCTTTTCCGCAGTGGTTGCCGGCAGCGTTGTGCTGCTGGCATCCCGTTATTCGATCGCTATCGCTAGCCAGGACTCCCTATGCCTGCCCCCTTACAGGCTATGGATCATCGATAAAAAGCAGGATGACCTGGTGCGAGGGGAAATCTATGCCTTTCACTCCAAAGGTCTGAGTCCGATCTTTGCTGACGGCACGATCATCGTGAAGGTGCTTGAGGGAATGCCTGGCGATCGCGCCAAGGTCACGCTTGATGAAACAACCATCAATGGCGTGTCCGTAGGCAAAGGGCTTCAGGTAGCCAGCCAGCACGGGATTGATCCCCAGAAATACGTTCGGGAAGGGGAAATAGGCGCGGGCCGTTACTGGTTCTTCGGCCGCACGCCAGACTCTTTCGACTCCCGCTACTGGGGCTCAGCGTCGACAGACCAAATCATCGGGAAGGCGTATCCAATATGGTGAAAAAGCAACTAGCCATGTGCATTGGGCTGGCCTTCAGCTGCACGATGGCCATCGCCGGCGATGACCTTGGCATTCGCAAGTACGACATCAATGAATTCGATCCTGCGCTCCTCGATCAGGTCAGGGAAATCAGCCGAAATGCGAAAGCCGCGCGCGAAGAAATAAGCGGCCGAGATGACATGAGCTGGGTAAGTGAGATGGCCGAAAAGGCCATCGTTCAAGGCAGTGATGAAGAAGCCCAGCAGAACGATTCAGGGCTCGCTAGCGCAGATGGCTCAGATCGCGAGAAAAAACATCCCCTGGGCGATGGAAACCGCACTCTAATTTTCGTGTCGTGGTCGATGGGGGCTACTGCCCTAAAAGACATACTGCTGTCCTTTGACGGACTGCCTGGTGTTGGCATCGTTTTTCGAGGCATTCCTGATGGTATGTCGATGGGCGATGCTGTGACCAAAATGCACCTCCTCACGCAAGAGACGCAAAGCACTGTGAGTGTTCTGCTCGATCCTCTCGCATTCCAGCGTCATAGCGTTTCAGCCGTCCCCACCGTCGCTCTCGAAGCACCGAATGATGCTTTGATCGCTAAAGCTGCTGGGTCGTCCTCCGTTAGCTATATCGAGGGGGCGGTTAAGGATGGTAAGCGTGGGGATCTAGGCACTATTGGCTCTACACAGGAAATCATCGAGCCAGACCTCATGGAGGTTGCGAAACAGCGCATCGCAGAGCTGGACACCGACGCCATGAAGAAGCGAGCAATCGCTCGGTTTTGGGATAACCACAAAGGGCACCCATTGCCTCCGGTAACGGAGAGTGCGACACGCCTCGTCGACGCATCTGTCATCGTTCCCAATGACATTCTCGATAGCCAAGGAAGGGTTGTTCAGAAGGCGGGGAGGATCAATCCACTCGACATGATGCCTTTTGACCAGAAACTGGTCGTGATTGATCCGACGCAACCTTGGCAGGTTGCCCTGGCGAAGCGTGAATATGCAGACCATGGGGCAAATCTGACCGTCACTGTGATGGCGACTCAGATTCCCACTGCCTCTGGTTGGGATCTGTTCAACAGCGTTCAGGACAGCCTGGATGCGCCCTTGTACCTGCTGCCGCCTGACATGGCGGAGCGCTTCCAAATCTTTCGAGCCCCATCTGTCGTAACAGCCGACACCAAAAACTTTATCGTCCGCGAGGTTGCTCAAACAGCCTTCGAGGAGGCCAATCATGAGCATCAATAAGGTAATAACCGCCGCAATTCTGGTGATTGCAGGCATGTTTTCCCTGCCAGGGATAGCGGCTGAGGCGTCCTCTTCCGGAGAGGTGATGTGTGAGGACTCTGGCCTTTTTGGTCCGAAGTTGTTCACCGACATCTGCTGGGCGTGCCTCTTCCCAATTCGTGTTTCTGGTGTGCAAATAACCCCCGGCACAGCCCCCGCGAAGGCTACAAAAATGGTCTTCTGCATCTGCCAGGAAGGCTCATCCTCGATCTACAAGCCCGGAATCATCACTGCAATGTGGGAGCCGGCACGGATGGTTGAAACTGTCCGTAAGCCAGGCTGCTCGCCAACCCTAGGTGGTGTAACGCTGCCGCTTGGCAACAAGCGCAGCTATGGCCGACTTCGGCAGGACAACAGCACCCAGACAGGTCAGGCTGCCGGGTCGTTCTACCACGCGCATCTGTATGCATTCCCGCTACTTCAGATCCTCGATCTCTATACGCCTACCAAATGCAACCCGGACGGTTATCTCGACCTCGATATCATCTCTTTCACTGAGATCGACCCGACCTGGAACAACGGTACGTTGGCTTTCTTCCAGCACCCCGAGTCCGCGGCCGTGGCAAACCCAATCGCTATTGCGGCCTGTGCTGCCGAATCCGCGCTGGTTACCGCTCGAAAGGAACCTCTTGAGTCGCTTTGGTGGTGTACCGGTACATGGGGGAGCATCTACCCATTTGCCGGCGTAACCGTGGCGCAAGATGCAAACCGGACGACAGCATTGCTGGCTGCGCGAGTGATCGCTCAGCAACACCGCAGGGGCCTCGCTCGACGCACTATGGGTGATGAAAACGTGTGCAAGGCGGGTATCTACCCGACGATTCCGAAAAGCCAGTACAAAGTGACCCAGTTCTGGCCAAAGTCGCAGAACAGCAGAGCAATGTGGCTCGGAGAACCGCCGCAGACTTGGGAGGGTGGGCCTAGTCGGCATGTTCCAGGTACTGGGAACGATGCCATGTACATGTTCTGGCGATGGACAGATTGCTGCTCGAAGCTCTAATGGAGAATCCGCCCGTAAGGGCGGATTTGCGATGGTATGAATGACTTTCTAATGCTGTACCTGCCCCCGGTTTTGATTCTGGGGGTTCTCGCGGGCATCGCCCACGTTCGTTTACTTGAATTCCCTGCCTACCGAGGGTGGTGGGGGGAGTACAAGGTGAACTTCATGCTCCGCCTATGCCTCAGTGGCGAATACAAGGTGTTCGCCAACGCGATCTATCGTGGCAAGACAAGGGGAGAGTCAACACAGGTTGACCACATCATCGTGTCGCGCTACGGGATCTTTGTCCTGGAAACGAAGTGTTTCAAGGGGAAGATCATTACCTACCCAGAAGCCCCCGAGAGCTGGTTGCAGATCGTCGGCCGAAGGAAATATCGCGTGCAAAACCCGCTGATGCAGAACTACGCGCACGTGAAGGCAGTTCAGAAGGTCACCGGAGTCCACTCTCAGAAAATCCACAGCTACGCAGTGATGGCAGGGCAGGCCAGCTTCACCTATGGAATGCCTGAGCGGGTCTACAGCATTTGGGGCGTGATTCGTAAAATCCAGTCCTACAAAGCCCCGGTTTTTACTCGGGGCCATGTGGTGTCAATTTGCCGGGCGCTGAGCGAGCGCAGAATCAAGGGGGGGTATTGGGCTGCAAGGCGGCATGTCGAAAAGCTGAAGCGCCGAGGCGATGATGGATCTACAACGTGCCATGAAGATAGACCCCGAGAGGAACACCTATCGCCACCCCAACAAGAACAGCAGCAGTGACAGAGATGATCGCGACCGTATCCCAAAATACTGCCTCTGGCGGCGCTTCAAGTGATTCGTCGGTGGCCAGCTCTTCTGTCCACAGTGGGGTGGCTTCGCGTGGAGGAGGCTGATCCGTCGCTTGTCTGCGTCTTCTACTGGTTCTTGCCGGTGTTGACGTAAGATCATCAAGCATAATGACTCTCCTAAGCAAAACGCCCCGCAATGCGGGGCGTTTTCATTACTGGCGCTATCAAGCAACCGCTTCTTCGGGAAGCGAATCGAGAGGGTCTGCATTGCCATCAGGCTCAATGTGACCCGCAGCCTCGCGCTCCTCCTTCTCGGCGCTCACTTTGGCTTCTGCCTTTTCGATATCTTCTTTGAGCTCTGCAACCTTGCTGGCGTATGCCTTTGCTCGCGCGCTCTGACCGAGGCCAACGAGTGAGCGGATCAGCCGGGCCATTTGGTTGCTCTTGTTTGCACGAAATTCCTCAGCTTCCGAGCTATCGATTTTCTCATGCAGCCAGGCGGTATCGACCTGGATAATCAGATGGTCAAATGCCTGAAGCAGGCTGCTCATCCTCTTGATTTCTGGGCTGGTGATTTCGAATTCACGAGTCAGTGGGGAGCTGTACCCTGCAAGCTCTTTGATTCCCAAGCTCTTCAAAAGCGTGTCCATCCGCTCAGACTCGTCACGCACGGCTACTTCCATGCGCTCGATTTTCTTCGAGACCGCATCAACCACCGCTTTGTGATCAAAGGTCTTGAGGTTTTTCGCCAGCTTGCGGGACGTAACGTCGATGATAAAAAGGGCCGTCATGAGGCTATCGAAACGGTTGCCGGCGAAGAACTTGGCCTGCTCCGTGTTCAGTACCATTTTTCCTTTGAGGGATGGCTTGGAGTATTGGTATTTCGTAGGTTGTGGTTGAGCGGTCGCCATTAGCGGTTTCTCCGGATGTTGGTGGCCAGCCTATTGCACCAGCTTGCGGAGCCTCTGGATTTCGATTTCACGCACGAATAGCGTCGGAATTTGAGGTGCGTTTTTCTGGTTGACGACAGAGTGAAATGGCGGCGAGAATTGCGGCACTCATCGGCCAAGGTCGATTAAGAATTTGCCTCCTGGAGGCCATTGACCCTAAGTGACAGCATGCTGCTGCCACTGGTACCCAAGACGTGTATGCGTCTGGGAGCAAGCCAAGCTGAGCTTATCAGCTTAAAAACCAAGCCTACGTTCGCGTAGCGCCGATCAAAAAAGGAAGCCATTTGGCTTCCTTTTTTTGTGTCAAAAAAACCCTGACGGGGAACTCCCGTTAGGGCGTTCTCCGTTCTAAAAAAATGGAGAACTGAAAATGGCATCTACAACCCTCAAAGTTAAAGTGCTGACCGCGTTTGGCTTCCTCGTTGCTATGTTGGGAGCTGTATACGCACCGCAGTTTGCAAAGCATGTTTTGCCTTTGACACTCTGCGTGTTCCTCGCTGTGGTGATCCTGAATGCTGAGCAGATCCTGCGTGGTGTTCTGAGCTACCTACGCGGTTGTCTGAAGGCTTCGGCTCCTCAAGCAACCAAGACCTTACCCAACGCCCGTTGGTGTAGCAGCGTCGATTATGACAACTACTACATTCCCTCCTACCTGCGTCGCCAGGGAGAAGAGAAATGATCCGTGTTGACTTCGATGTTCCAAGCTATCTCCGACTGCCACAAGGGCTATGCATTGTTTCAGAGCGCCTGGCCCATAAGCTTCCCGAGCCAGAAACCAATGAAACGATGCACCAGGCGCTTGAACCGGTGGTGATCAACAAACTGTACCGGCCGGAAGGCCGCAACCAGGTTGCATCGATCGAGAACCAAGAGCAGGGCGAGATCAAAGGGGAGTTCATCCCTCGCGAATCCCAGCCCGCGCATCAAGAAACAGCTCAAGAGATCCAAGTCGCCCAAAGCGATGAAGATCAAGATGAGCGCGCACCTGAACTCAATTTCCAAGGCGTTGCTGGCAGGTCTGTTACCGGCGAATACCGCGGTTCAGGTTTCGCCCACTATCGGTTTCTCAAGAAGAACGGAAAGTCGTTCTTCTTGCGTATCGGTGAACACCTGGTTTGGGGAATCGAGCTCAACGCTCAGCTACGCAAATCTGGAGCGCAACAAGGTGACAATATCTCGCTGACATTCCTTGGCAAAACCGCCGTGAGTGTGCTCAAAGAGGTCGTTGTCGACGGTAAGAAAGAACAGGAGTGGGTTGATACCTATCGCAACTCCTGGGAAATCAAGATCGTGAAATAGCCAGCAATGCGCCCTTCGGGGCGCATCTCAACCAAACGGAGGTACCCATGTCCAAAGACTCAGAAGGCAATTACGCCCCAGAGAAACAAGATGTGCTGGTAGCCGCTGATGGCCGCTGGCATGACATTTACGCAAGCCTCGCATCTTCATTGGTGCCGGCACACAAAAAAGCAGGACGTGGGGTTCCATGTCCGGTGCATGGTGGGGAAGACGGGTTTAAGATTTTCCGCAAGACGGCTGGATCGTCGAGCGGTGGTATCTGCCGTACCTGCGGAGTCAAGGCTGATGGCATAGCCTTGCTGATGTGGGTCAACCGCTGGAGCTTTCACCATGCTTTACAGGAGGTTGGAGCATTGCTCCGGGTCAAAGACCCGTATGGACGCACCGCTGATGGATTTATCCCAAGCGTTGTAATCCGAAAGGAGCGAGCCCCAGCAAAACCAGAGGCTTCAGACGATTGGCTGCGTGAAGCTATGCGCAACCTGTGGAAGGGAACCGTTCCTCTCACAGACCCATCAGCGGAACCAGCAAGGCTCTATCTTCGCTCCCGAGGCATTCTTGCTTGGGATCGACCAGAGCTGAGCCGCTACGTTCGCTTTCACCCGGAATTGACCTACAAGGACAAAGCCGGCAAGCGTTCTAAGCATCCAGGGATAGTGTGTACGCTCATCGATCCTGAAGGCCAGGCTGTGACCATCAACCGTCACTACCTGACGATGAAGGGTGAGAAAGCCGATCTCGCGGAGCCGAAAAAAATGTTTCCAATTCCCAGCAACCGCAAGCTTCCCGGTTGTGCGGTGCCAACATCGCATCCAGGAGAAGTCTTGGATGTATCCGAAGGATTGGAAACAGCTCTGTCGGTAGAAACAGCCATGGGTATACCAGTATGGCCCTTGGTGAATTCCTACTTGTTGGAGAACTTCGTACCACCAGCCTGCACCAAAGCAGTCCGAATCTGGGCTGACAAGGACCGCAAGGAGGGTGGCCAGAAAGCGGCATTGACCTTGAAAAAACGTCTGTGGGAAATGGGGATCAAGGCACAGATAATGTTGCCCGACATGCCCATCCCTGACGGCTCCAAAGGTGTCGACTGGAATGACGTTCTTCGTGAACGTGGTTCCCTCGGCTTCCTAGGCCACGAGGTCTATCGCGCACAGCGATAGGCCTCTGGCCTTCTCAACTTCCCCCTCTTTTTCCGACCGTAAAAGCGCCTGAAAACGCGCCCCCTCCTGTTGGCCAACGCTCACAATTCGAGCATCCCCATCTTGGCCAGACGGACTCATGACGCCCCTAAAATTTCCCATCTTGTTGCTTGCTGCCGCTATAAGCAGCACTTCCCTTGCGGGAGAGACCAAGCCCGCCGAGTCAAAAACGCCCCAGGTTGCTGGTTCTTCGTTCTACCAGGACAAAGAGCGCGGCTGGTTCTGGTACGAAGATCCGCCTCCTGAACAGGAACCCGAAAAACTCGAGCCCGCGCCGGTTCCAGCGCCCCCACCTCAAGCCGAAACGGAAGTCTCCGAGCCAGCCGCGCCCGAGCTGCCACCGACCGGCAGCGTGGCGTGGATTCGCGAAATGCTTCCGAAACTGCGTGATGCAGCCATGGATAACCCCACCAAGGAGAATGTGAGTGCGTACTTCTGGGCTCAGCGAATCATGCTCGACAAGGCCGAGCGATTCTCACGTCACTCCGTCGACGTAATCCGTAATGACCCATTCCTCGACGAGGATATGCGTTATCCCGCCTCCAACGCCGCTTCTGACGCTCTAGCAACTGCGGCCGGCAAGCAGAAAGAAACCCTGTTGAAGCTCATCGCTGGCAGCTCTGCGCTGATGTTCTTCTACAACGGTAATGACTGCATTTTGTGCGAACAGGCCCTGGCAGCGGTCTCTGCTCTCGAGTTCAGGTACGGGTTTACTGTCATGCCCGTCTCGATGGATGGGGCCCCCCTTCCTGGCGGCAAATACCCAAACACACAGTACGACACTGGGCTCGCAGAGCAGCTGGGCATCATCACCTCGCCGGCGCTGGCCCTAGTCATCCCTCCGAATGACGTGAAGATCGTCAGCTTCAGCACCGTTTCAATGGAGACGGCAACCACTCGGATTCTAATGGCGGCGAATGAAGCGGGGCTGATTTCCGATCAGGAATACAACGCCACATCCCGCCTTAACACCATGGGTTTGATCGACGCCACGAAACTGGCTGACGCACCGCCCGACGCAACAAAAAACCCTAACGAATTCGTGAATCGGATGCGCGATGAAGCTCGTCGCGCCTTTCAAAAAGACAACGGAGGTGCCCAGTGAAAATCAAACCGATCGCCCTTGCTGTAGCGCTGATGGTGCCCTTCGGGGCTCACGCGAACATTCAACAGCAGGTCAATGAAATGTTCAGCGGCATGATCAACGTCACCAGTCCAGGGGCATATAAAACAGCTACACGCGGCGTTATTACCGGCGGCTCCGTTGTCCTTCGGAATCGGATATCCACTGCCAACCTCATCAGCATTACCCCGCCAAGCGCTAAGGGTGGATGCGGGGGGATCAACCTTTACAGTGGCTCGTTCTCCTTTATCAACGGCGAAGAGTTCGTAGCGCTCATGAGGAATGTGGCGTCGAACGCTGCTGGCATTGTTTCGGGCTTTGCCTTTGAGTTGGCCCTCGATGCGATGGACGCTCAGACAGGTGGCGTGATCCGCAACCTGGCCAACAAGATCCAGGCGCTCAATCAAATGTTTTCCAACAGCTGCCAGCTGGCGAGTGGGTTGGTTACGAATGCCAAAAAGGCATACGAAGAAAGCACCGACTTCAAATCCGCGATGACGGCCTTCGGGTCGAACGTCTCATCTGACTTCTTTACCGCGAAATCCACCAAAGAAGACTCGCCAGCGAACCGGATTGCTGCCTCTGGTAAGGCCGTTCAATGCGAGAACACAGGGAACGTTCTGTGGTGCGCCATGAAGAAGTCAGGCCTTCAGTCGCAAATTCTGTTCGGTAGCGATGAGAACGCGGAATTCATCATGTCCATGGTTGGCAGCTACAACGTGTCGCTCGCAAACGACGCCAGCGGGGGGAAAAACTTCGCTGCGCATCCTATGCCGAAGCTCATCACCGGCGAAGGTTTGAAGATTCTTGTTGAGGGCTCGGCCAACCTTGATGTCAAGGTCTACCAGTGCGACCAGGATGACCCGGACTGCTCAGACCCGAACATCCGAACTCTCACCAGCTTCAAGGGCCTCGAGACTCGAATCCTAGAGGATCTTCAAAACAACGGAATCCTTGAGCGTTTTGCGAACGGCACTGCAACCGCTGCTGACGGAAACCGGATTGCATACCTCGCATCAAGCCGAGTAGGGGTGAATTTGATGAAGATCACCCAGAAGGCAGGGGCTCAATCCGGTTATGACTATCTGAACCAGTTCGCCAAGAAAATTGCTGCTGATGCTTCGATGAGCCTGATTTATCAGCTGCTTGGGCATACAGAGAAAGGCCTGACCAGCCTGAATATGGCGGATGCAGGGAAGGTGATTGAGGACCTGCGGGCTACCAAGGGTGAGCTCATGGATGAATACCGCTCGTACATCGAGGAAGCAATGCAAGGCAAAGATGCCGATGGCCAAGCCGAGAAAATGCTCCAGATGGCCCCTGTGTTTGATAATGGAACCCTGCCACAGGGAACCATCAACGATAACGCAGGCGCGTAACGGAGATATCCATGGACTTCACTATCTACACGACAGGCAGCGCCGAGTTCCTTGAGATCATGCTCAATGCCTGCGCAATGATCACAGGCAGCGGTGACGCAGAAGACCTTGCCCGTATTGGCGCGCTGATAGGCCTATTTCTGTTGGCGTTCCAAGCTGTTTTCAATAACCAGGCCATTACCTTCGGAAAGGCGGGCCTTGTGCTCGTCCTTTACATGATGTTCTACGGCCCTACAGCCACCACTGTTATCGAGGATACGGTGTCGTCGCAGGTGCGGGTGGTGGACAACGTGCCTCTTGGCCCTGCCTTTGTCGGCTCAGTCATCTCAACGGTGGCCTACGGCATTACAAAAACCGCGGAGCAGGCATTTTCTACTCCAAGCATGACCGACTACGGGCTGTTCTCGAGTCTGAGCACATTGTCGAAAGTGCGCGACGCTCTTCGGAACCCGATGGCACTGGACGGCTTCCAAAACTACCGAAAAGCGGACGGGTGGGATCTGCCCCGATCGGTGAACGAGTACATGACATTCTGTTCACTGAACCCCGTGGCGCTGAGAACGGATAAGACCTTGACCGACCTGTACCGATCGCCTGGCTGGGCGGAGGTGCTGTCAAACCAGAACTCATCGATGTTCATCTACGTCTATGACGGTACCGCCGGCACCATGAAAAGCTGTGCAGAGGCGCGGTCGTTTCTCAACGCCCATTTGCAGAACGTCTATACAGACGTGCTAGAGGACATTCTCCAGAAAGGGTTCAGCGAAGAGGCCAAGACCAACCGCATGACCAGCGGTATCCAGGTTCAAGCCGCTACTGACCAAGCTATTCAGAGCCTCGCACTGAGTAGCAAGTCGGCTCAGGACTACGTTTTGACTTCGCTAATTGCGCCGATTTTCAACGATTCCCGTGTCGATGCCATGAACCATTGGCAAGAGCAAAGAGCCGCAATGGCTCTTCGCGAATCGCTCAACCAGCAAGAAATTCAATGGGCGGGGAAGGGCGACAGCTTCAAACACTACATGAGACCGATGATCGCCTTCTTCGAGGGCATGCTCTATGCGATGACGCCGTTCATGGCCTTTGCTTTGCTCCTGGGTGGGCCAGGCCTTTCTATCCTCGGCAAGTATCTCGTGTTGCCGCTGGCGGTGGGTTTGTGGATGCCGCTGTTGAGTATCGTGAATGCTTTTACCCTCTGGTATGCAGGCTCCCAGATGGAAGCCGTATTCAACGGCTACGACCCCACAGGTTCTGGTTTCGCAATGCTCCAACTCATGGACATAGACAAAGCCATCGGCAAGGCACTGGGTATTGGCGGTCTGCTTGCGGCGTCCGTGCCTCCATTGGCACTGTTCATCGTTTCCGGCTCTGCCATGGTTGCCAACAGCGTCATGAGCCAAATGACGGCAGGCGACAAATTCAAGTCCGAAGACGTGAATCCTCGGGCCCAGGATAGCGCACCTGTTCTCAGTCAAAATGCCTCGTTTACTTCCGACCAGGTAAGCTCCGGGGTGAGCAGAACGGGATCGCCGCAGCTTGCTGAGACGATAACCGGCGACCAAGCTGCGAGTGCAGTCCTTCAGAGCGCCCAAACCGCCTCGCAAACGGCCACGAGCCAGTACCAGAGCAACCTCTCAGCGGCAGGCCAGCAACTAGCCTCGACGAGTACGGGGCGCGAAGCGATGACGCAAATGGGCGAAAGCATCAAAGCTAGCGATGCTCTCAAGCAAAGCTCTTCCTATAACCAGGCAGTTGAGAATCTTCGAAGCAGTGGTTTCTCTGAGTCGTCGATAAACATGGCAACCGCAGCCTCAGCGCTTGGTGGGCAAGCCGGCCTGAAAGGCATCATGGCCAACCTCAAAACCAGTGATGGCAAGTCGCTTTCCGAAATGAGCGGCACAGAGCGTCGAACTGCCGAAAAATCTCTCTCGCAGTTAAGTTCTTCCGTGGAGAGCGCTAACACCCGTGACCTGACATTTGCCACCGGTGATGCCTTCCGTGACTCGTCGATGGCCCAAAGTAGTGTTAGCAACACTGATCAGATAAATCAAAGCCGCACTGAAGCTCTACAGGCACAGAATACGTACAGCCAAGCGGCTTCTCAGCAAGACACCATCAGGGCAAGTCAAGGCCTCAATCTTCGCGATGCAGCGATCAAGTCGCTATCGAGAGGCGGGGTATCTCGAGCAGAGTCTGGCTTAGAACTTCAGCGCATGGCTGGTGCAACTGATGAAGGGAAAAAGCTCTTCGCTGAAGCATTTAATAGCCAAAGCATCAAAGATATGTCGTCGAATACGGACGAGCAGAGGGCGATGGCGGCAATCCGGGCGATTAACCAGCAAGGCAGGCTCGGCGAATTGGTCATGAGCCAATTCAATCCATTCGACTTCAACGTAGCTCAGGGTAATGCGGGAGAGTTTGCAAACATAGCAGACAAAGCCGGCGCAGCAACGGCCGGGAACTCAGGTTTGCAAGGCGAGTTCAATTCAAGATGGCAGGGTAACAGTGACGCATATGCAGGTGCTCAGGACATGAACATTTCTGCTAAGGAAGCGGCTGAAGACCAAGGTGCTGAGCTTGTCGGAAACCGTCATGCGGAGAACAGCCTAGCCCCACAACTCGCGCATGCTCGCAACAGTGAGGATGTTAGAGGGGCGGCAGATTCAGAGGCCGCGCAGCAACTATCGACCTTCGGTAAGAACTACGATGATAAGGGCTTGATGATCAAGGCCGCATCGGCGGTTCAGAGCATCCAGTCGGGCGGCAAAACGCTTACGAACTTCCTGGCTGGCAACGAGAACACACAATTCAGCAATGACGTTTCTGAAGGGCAGCAACTGGGGCTGACAGATAGCCAAGCCGCACTTCGAGCAGCTAGCCGGGCAGGCATGCCAACGGACTCTGATATTTATCAGTGGTCCTCCTACCACACCTACTCGGAAGCCATGATCGCGTCTGGCGGGGATGAAGACTATGCGAAGGGCGTCCATGCTTCATTGACGTACCAGGCAGCAGGAAGTGATGGAACATCTGCTGACCGGCCGGTTGTGGAAACTGTCGCTGCGGGCAATCGTCACAATCCCCTGCCCAAAAACTTTAGACCTGCGGCAATTGAAAATGCTGAACAACCCAAACAGGCCAGCGGACCGAGGAGACCGTCAATCGAATGAGTAAAAAAGGGGCTTTATAGCCCCTTTTTAGTTGAAGCCGACAAAGACAAATCGGTAGATCGCCATGACAGCGAAAAAGAGGGCGATTCCACCAATGATAGTCAGCTCCAAAGAAATCGCTCGAAGCCCAAGAATGGCATCACGACGCAAGCGAGCAAGCCCGCTTTTCCGAGGCATCCCATTCCACTCCTCGCTTAAACAGAAGGGGCAGATGCTTTTGAGAGGCTTCTCACCCCCGACCTGCACACCATCGACATAAATCGATCGCTCCATAACCACACGTGGAACCATCATTTTCTTGCAGCATTGGCACTCAGCCTTGTCGTTTCGCATCTCGTTCACCCCTCGAAAGTTCTTACCCTAAGAATCTCACAGCGCGCTGTAAACCCAAGCGAATCTACGTAATGGCAGGAACTGGCTAGGGCAGGCCTCTCCCTGGATGGGTAGACACCTCACCTTCGCGACTGCGGGCGAGCCTGGCGCACAACGAAACCTTTCTCTCTATCGACTGCCCAATTCATCCCTTGAAGAGTTCGGCCAGCCAACCCTTCACCGCGATGGCAATTCGCTCCCGCAACAGGAACATCAAAACAGACAGGCCAAGGCTCACGCCCAACGCCTCGGCACCCAAGCGGGCGAACACGACGATGTTGATCAGAAGCAACACCATGATGCCAAAAAACTCAGCATTCGCTTTTGCTCCAGTGAGAACCTGCTGCTCAGTCAGCATCCACTTGGGCGACAGGCAAAACGGACAAACCGAAGACTCCGGGTCCCGGCCACCAACGGGGACGCCGCTGATGTAGAAGGGGGCGCTAGTGACCACCTTCGGGACCATCATTTTCTTGCAGCACTGGCACTCAACTTTGTCGTTTCGCATCTCGTTCACCAATGAACTCTTCCGCCACTAAACCGCATGTGCGGTTGTCGTCGGAATTTCGCGGGTCGTTGACTTGGGCTTGACCGCTTGCGCGGACAGCGGCTTGAGTCTCGCCGTCACGCCCGTCCCAGGCGTGTCTTGCAGTATCCAGGCGTCGAGCAGTACGACCCTGGCGCTGTTCTGATCCCTCGGCAGCACGCAGCCACAGGCACAGCGGTGCATGCGCTCACTGAGCAGTTTGGGCACGATGGCCCAGCAGGCTGAACAGCGCTGCGAGGGTTTTAATCGGCGCGTATCGGACAGATGCAAAACGGAACCAGCTTCGTGCGCTTTGTAGGTGAGCATCTGATGCGCCATGCTGAAGCCGGCCGAGAGAATTTCCCGGTTCAGTCCAGCCTTTTGCCGCACGCGACGGCCCGGTTTCTCAACCGTGCCCTTAGCGCTGCGGCTCATGTTCTGGGGTTGCAGTTCTTCCGTGGCGATCAGGGCGCAGCGCTGCACCAGGGAAGTCGTTTGTTTATGCAGGAAGTCGCGCCGTCCATCTGCAATGCGCTGGTGCAGACGGATGATTTCCTGGCTTAGCAGCCGATAGCGGTGCGAACCCCGCTTCCTTCTGGCGCGTTGTCGTTGCAGGTTGGCCAACTGGGGCAGCGCCTCGCGCAGCCAGCGGGGGTTTTCGATCTGGCTGCCATCATCAAAGTTGGCCCAGTGACTGACGCCCAGGTCGATACCAATTGCATCGTCGCCTGTTCGCTCACGCCGACAGGCGGACTCGGGCACCCGTAGGGTGATCGAGGCATACCACTGATCTTGGCCGGTGGCGTGATTGCGGCGGCGGCTGAGGGTCAGGTCATTCGGCGTGAAATCGGCGAAACGGTGGCGGCCCCGCAGACGAATCATCATCGCGCCCTTGCCGCTGCCCAGCCGCAACGTGCCGCCGCGCTGGCCGAGCTGCTGGAGCTTCCAGCCGGCTGGATCGGGGTAGGAGAAGCCCGAGTAGCGGGCGCTGGATTTGAAGCGGGGAAATCCCGGTGACTGGCCAGCTTTGACCCGGCGAAAGAACGCCTGAAAGGCTCGATCCAGTCGGCGCAGGGTCTCTTGCAGGGCATGACTACCCAGCTCGACCAGCTCCGGCCGAAACTGTTTTATGACGGGTAACGTGTTCTGTTGGTCGTAGTAGCTGATACTGATACCAGCTTTGCGGTACGCCTCGATGCGCTCCTGAAGCGCAGCGTTGTACAGTTCGGCGTGCAGGCGCACCCAGCCGTCCAGCCGTTCTTGCTGGCTGACATTGGGGTAAAGCCTAAAGGTCACTTTTCGCCTTTGCATGCTTCCGACCCTACAGCATCTCACCCATAACCCAAGTCGTCCGCTTGGCATGCCGCCTGGCTACGGCCTGGCAGAGGATGTTCAGTGGTTGCACCAGATGCATCGGCCGGGCTTGAGCGCGTAACGAGCATTGATCTCCTTGCACTTGCTGCACGGGGTGAGAGTGATGTCTCCGGTCTTCATTGCGTTGCTGAGCTGGTAGCCATTGGAAGGGGAGATCATATCGCTGGCCTCGACGCCAACCGCTTTACACAGCTCCACATACTCACGATGAGCCGCAACCACCGCGCGAGCATTCGTCCGCCGAAGAGGATTGTCGGCGAGCAGCCTGTACACAGTGAGGTAGAGCAGGCTGTGAAGAGGGCTTTCAGCCAGTGTCTTATTCGGTGCCTGTATTCGCCCGCTTTGGGACTGGACAAGGGGGGTATCCCGTAGCAAAGAGCGCTTCATCCGTACTACCTCGTCTGCATTCAATCCTGTCCATTGCGCGACCAGCTTTGGCTGTAGCTTCTGCTGAAGCAACTCGGTCGCAACCACATCGAGGGGCATCGTAGACGGATAGTCTTTAACCCGGCCTATGCCACTCACGCCAGGCTTCAGGAAGTACCGAAGGTCGCCAAGCAATACGGTGGTCACGTCTCTCAGTTGATCATCTGGCGATGATAGGTTCATCCTCAGCTTCCTGAGGTTGCACCTGGTGCCAATCGAGAACCCGCCGCGGCTCACCAGCATCATGCGAGAGTCGAAAGATCCTGCCTCGAACACCCGATACCCAACATCGTCGAGGCCTACAGCCAGAATAGGGCTTGTTTCGTTGACGCGGGAGAAATGACAAAACTCCATGAACATGACCATCTTGTTGCCAATCTCCCTGAATTCCTCATCGTCCAGGTAGCCCCTGCCGACTTTCAGGGTGTTGTAGTGAACACGGTAGAGAGAAACGGGAAGGGCATCTACAGCGTTCAACTGACGCTGGTTCGCGCTCAAAGACGAAAGCCAAACCATATCGCTTTGAGTCAAGCGCTGCTCGGCGAGAATGACATTGAAATCCCGCAAGCCAGATGTCAGCCAGCGCAGACCCATTTGTATCATCGATGCGTTGATCTTAACTCGCATGTCCCTGCCCTTACTTTAAACGCTGTAGTGAACGCCAAATGCTGAGCACATTACTCGCATACTCGCGTGCGTCAAGTTCACGCTTTGGGTTTCGTGTATGGTACCCACCAATAGCAAGTTGCATATCGACAGGATATTGAGCAATCGACTCGCAAAGTATCTCAGCACCAACGCGGATGTTCACCTCGGGGTCAAGAAGAAACTCCGGGCGCGCTACTCTATTTCCGTTCCAACGATAGTTTATTTGCATAATCCCTATGTCGGTGAGGATGTCTTCGGCAATATATTTGCCGAGTACAGCCTTGGCATCCATGTAGGTATTAGGGTACAGAGCGCCACTAGGTTCATTGCGAAGCGCAAACGGGTGAGGTGCAATCATGCCTTTTCCGGCAGATGTTTTAGATTCCTTTAGAGCTAGTGAATATAGAAGCAGAGGGTCCGGCTTGCATACGGAGGCCATTGACGCTCGCTCCCACATCGTTCCTTTTAATGAAAAACCATTAGCTTTAGCGCTCACTGAAGTACCTATGGCAATGCATGCAGATACTGCAATAAAAGAGCTGATACGGATATTAAACATTTGCCCCCCTTATCCAGCTGGCAACTGGACGAGAGACTGGCTCATTACTGATTTGTTCTTTTTTGTCATCAGCAACAATATTGTCTTGCTGAATATCTGCTTGCTTACTTTTAGCATCTTCGGTCGCACTAATCATGCTTAGATATAGCGCTGCCATTGCAACAAGTCTTTTGCCACGATAATCGGGGTCAATAGTTTCAAGATGCGCGTGCAATTCTTGTGTCGCTGGCGTGACTCGGCATTGTAGTCTCATCGTTTTATCCACATTCCCTCCTCAGCGCGTCCTTGCGCACCCGTTTACATTAAGAGCGTGCGATATGCCAGAAACCTTCGGCATTGCTTTTTACGCTGTTCACGGGCTTGACTACCAATGCATCGGGAAATTCTTTTCTGGCAAATGGCTCATACAATGAGGCTCCCCCACCGCCGAGGATCACACAGTCGATAGCACGGCCCTTCAGGAATCGAAGTCCTTGTTTAATCTCAGTGAAAACTGATGGGATAACACGTTCGGCAGCACGCTCTAGATATTCTGCAAGTTCAACCTTGCGGCCATAAATCAGGATGTATGACTTACCCGACTGGAGCGCATGTTCAATTTTTTCTACGCCAGGAATACCGCCATGATCCTTCGCAATTTCTTCATTGCACGCTTCAAGTACAACAGACATAGCCTTGAGGCTGCTGCTGCTGGAATTGACTACCAGTTCGCGATGGTCAAATACGACCCAATCAACACTGAAAAATCCCGGATCGATAATGATCGAAACTGACTCCTCAATAACTTCCGATGCATCTGAGTTGCAGTAGATCTCTGTCAGAGTCCCGATCGGCTGAGCAACAACCTCTACTCGCTTAACGGTAACCTCTCGCTTTGGCGTAATGCGATGTGTCCCAGTCATACGCTTTACTAGGGCTTCCACATAGGCCTTATCGCGAGCCTGCGAGACAGGAAGACCAGTTACTAAGCAGTCAATTACGTCTTTATCACCCGCTGCATGCAGCAGAGCACCCTTAAACAGGGCCTCATAGGCGTGCGAAGACGTGTAGTCCTCGTGCAGTTCTCGTCCATCCTGAACACGGCCGGGCGCGGCAAATGCCACCCAGGGCGCTCCATCAACCTCCACGATTACTTCACCAGCGCGTAACCCAGAATCCCCAGGCAGAACGCTCAAGGGAGCGGCCTGCGAGGGGCGAATAATCGACTCCGGATGCCCATCCCCACTGCCAAAAACGCCAATCACGTTGCTGTAACCAATATCCAGACCTAAGGCGTTACCCATTCGAATGCCGCTCCCAGCAAAAAATGACAAAAGAAGTGCGTCAGATGACGACGCGAATGACCCCGCAGCACATGAAACCCCACATCCAAAGAATCCCAAGCGCTATATCTGCATCACCCGGTCACAAGATGACGACGCACCGTAATAATCAGCCTTCCTGAAAGCTTTGGGCTTCGTTTTCAGGACGTTTTAGCGTCTGAAAACGATCCACGCCTTCTCTGTCGACCCGCAAAATGCTCCCATCCACAAAGGAGCAACATATGAACTCACCCTCTGAAGCCCCCAAACACCCAGCAGTAGCGGAGCTTGATCGCGTCTATTCCAGCCTTGTCGGCCGAGCGGAGGAGCTGCGCGACTCTTTCTTCCAGACAGCCCTTTCACTGCACGCAGGTAAGCCAGGGCACATACCGATCGTGATCCGTATCCGGCAATCCAGCCCGAATGCCGTCACCATCGAATGGGCGAAAGTCATTTTGCCGAGGCTCAAGGAAGGCGAAGCCAAGAAACCGCGGGTCATCCGGACAATCAACAAGGGTCAGGGAAGCAAGTACCCGGTCTCGTCGTTCTCATTCGTCAAGGAGCCCTTGAAGAACATCGTTCGGGCCTACGAAATCCAGCTCGCCGAGATCCGGGAAACGTGCTCGGTCATTCAGCGAGTCCGCCGTCAGCTTGTCCCTGCGGTGAAGAAAGCTGGCGTGGTTGACGGCTCGATTTCTGCGTTCATCACTCATGATTACCCCGCAACGTCCGATTAAGCGAGTCGCCTGGGAACTGTGCCGAAAAATGGTGGAGCCCAACAAAATCAAGGGCTCCGACCTACAACACCTCTTCACGACACCCCTTCACGACACCCTTCGACGATGATGACACCTCTTCACAGTACCGTTTGCTGCAAACTGACCCGGCTGAATAGCCGCGACGCCTTAGCGGGCGGGCGTTTCAGGCCCGCAACACCCCCTCACGACACCCCTTCACGACACCCCTTCGGCGATGACGACACCCCTTCACGGCAACCATCTGACGTGGATATCGCTACACGCCCCGTTGCGCGGGCCTTTCAGAGCGGCGCGCATGAAACTAGCCCCAATGCGATTTTCTCTCTATGTGAGGTGAACCGTCAGACTCCCATAAGCAAGCGAGGTGGTGTGAGGGTGGTTTTCCTGAACCTGTGTCGCGAAGCGGGTGAAGGGGGTGTAACGGAAGTGAGCAAGCACCTGCGGGCAGGGAGAGGGCGGGCAGCGGATTCGGAGCGCACTAAATCCTTGGGATTGATTGCGATGGTGGGAGCATTGGCACAGCGCAAATTTGCGGGCTGGAGTAAGCAGCCAGGATTGAGAGGGAGTAAATCTCATGCTCGGGAGCGAACAACTGGAACTACTGCTTGGATCAATCGGCGCATTGAGTGCCGGGTTAGCAACCGCCTGGCTGACCTACTACGGATCGAGGTATGTACTCAGCGATGCGAAAACCGACTGCGCGAAACTGCGGGCGGCGATGAAAGCCTTGGCTGGCAAATCTGCGAGCGTAAGGGGAGGGCCTAGCGAATGATCTTCGCGAACCTGCCATACCTCGGAGCATGGACATCAGCAATCCACGGGATGATTTTCACTGGCATGTGCATTACCGGCATCGCTTGCTGCGTAAGCTTGTCGATCAAGTCAGCATTGGTTGTCACCAGCGTGATATCGAACATAAAGAGCCGGCGAAACACGGCAATGAACAGGCGGTGACATTTGGAGTTTAGAAAAAGAGATGGCGGCAGGTTATTCCCGCCGGTGCTACCAAACGGCGATTTCATAGGCGTTGCCCATGGGAGCCAACTCCGGCAGGTTCTTTTTTCAGTGCGGGATGACGGCCTGTACGGGGAGGGTGTATTTCTCCTATGGCACGAAATATCCGGCGTATCCATCACTGACGCCAGAGGATTTCAGATTCGGAGCGGAAAATATGCCAGCGGCGGAATTGGATTTTACGCAGGGGCATCTGCTCTGCTCGATTTGACTGGGGAAATCGTTACCCGGATAGATGGATACACTGTCGACTACTGCTTGATGAACAGAATCAGTTACGAATCGAAAAGGAAGAGCTAGCTCGATGCTGCGGTCGTGCGCTTTTAAACGTGTCGCGAAGCGGATGAATACATTCTGGCAAGGCGAACCACAATCTAGGGATAAGGAGATTTTATGTACGGCATTAATGAGTTGATCGGGGCCAGCGGTAGTTTTTCTCTAGATGGATACAGCCTACCTGGGGACAAGGAATGGTCTGAGGAAATGTTAGAGGTTCTGCATGCAGACATTCCAGGGAGTCATGATCTCCTAATTGCAATCGTGCTGACTCAAGAGTGTGCAGAATTGCGCGAGCGAAGCTCTATGGCAATGACTGTAGTGCTTAGTGACTACGAGTCAACGCTCGGGCAGACCGATGCGTTGCGAGCAAGAACATTTTTCGCCGCAGCCATCACAGAGCTGAAGATGGTTCTGGATGAGCTTAAAGAACAGCCGCAAGCAGAGCAGGAAAAAGTGTTGTCGCGTTTGAGTGACTATTTCGGGGCAGGCGTCCAAAAGTTGGACACCTCGTTTGAAGGGATGGAGCAAGTATATTTGCTGAGCAACCCGAATACAGGGCGATATTGGTTGTCGCTGAAGCGTCATGCTTAATCACGTGTCGCGAAGCGGAGGATTGGCTGGTGAGTGAGTGCGCAATTGCAGACATGGATAAGCGCGCTCGCGCACTAGGCAGAATCAAGAAATGTTTTGCGCTCGCCAAATCCAGCAATCCGCATGAGGCCGAAGCAGCAATGCGGCAAGCGCGCAAACTTATGGACAAGTTCAAGCTGGAGGTAGGCGATGTGCATGCTACCCAGGCGGAAGAATTCGCCCTGCGGATCGGTAAAGCCAAAAGCGTTCCGCCACAATGGATTCGCATGTTGTCGATGACGGTTTCTAAGGCGTTTGGCTGTGTGAGTTTCTACAGCTATGGTGCTGATGGTCAGTCGCTGATTTTTATTGGAGAAATCGGTAGCGCTGAAATGTCGGCCTATGCGTATGAGGTGCTTATCCGGCAACTGAAAGACTCCAAGAGAAAATACCTCTCAGGAGTCAGCACTCAGGGCGCAGTGCAAAGGCGCAGAGCCGGAGTGCTGTATGCAGAAGCGTGGATCATCGGCGTACACAAACGAGTAGAGGAATTCGCCGGCGTTACGGAAGAAGGGGAGCGAGCAATCCGCGCTTATACCCAAAGACATTATCCTGGTGTTCCGATCACAAAGATGAAACGCCGAAAACTGGATATGGATGCGTACCGAGCGTACATTCAGGGTAAAAGGGATGGTGAAAGCGTCTCTCTGCACAAACCTATGGGCCGTGACGAGCACATGCTGTTGGAATGAGGTCCCGCCCAGGAATAAGTCCCGCTCGAGCGGGATTTTTTTCGTCCGAGGTTTGTCCCCTGAAAGTGGGGGTAAGCCTGTGGATAAAGTCCTGACGTGGCGGACTGGGAACGCTCCCCCGGCGATGCTCAAATTTCAACCAGTAGTGCGAAATCCGACATCACACTTGACGTTCGCAATCGAGACAGAGATATTTCCCTCGGCACACGGGTAGGTGCCTGCCGTCCACACTGGCAAAGCGAAAGCACTACCGACAAACCAACGGAACCCTTACGGGTGCTCCGAAGTGGACACAGAGCATCAGCCTTTGGAGGCTGCCGTATGCAAAACCCAATCACACTCCGCGATATCGAAAACCTCAAAAAGCTCGCCAAGCAGGCAAAGGTCCGTCACCCAGGACTGAGCCATACGCAGCGTCTCAACCTGATGGCGCAGCATCATCTTCAGGCACGTAGCTACCACGAAGTTCGCAGGTGGGTCGCCCGCTCGCTGGAGCAGCACTACGAGCGGAAGGACGGTGGCGTGGTCTACTGCAAGCTCTGCCGCTTTTCTTTCGTCCCCGGTATAGCCGAGGACTCGACTACTCACGAGAAGCGTCACCTCAATTTTGAGGAAGCTCTTTTCTCCCTCGGTGCGTTACCAGCTGCACATGCCACCCGAGAGCAAAGGAAACGCGAGGCGCATAACCTCATCCATTCCGCGCCGTCCCCCGGCGAGGAACTGGCTGGAGTCGAGCAACTGGTCAACGCCTGGTATGACCGTTCGCTGGAATCCGCGATCGGCAATGGCGACTGGAAGAAACACCCTAGCCTTGCCGAGTATGCCGCGATGATCGTTCCAACCGTTGAGGCCTGGTTGCGGCAGAGCAGGGCGTTGTACCTGTCCAAATACGGCTGCAATCGAGGCGTGATTCCAGAGGGTCAGACAACGTGGGTTCAGCCTGAGAGCTGATAGGGTTGGGTCTTTTGGGGAAGCTGCGACAATCGGCACGTTGATTGATCCCATCTTCCCCAGGACTTCCCACATGAGCCGAGATACCTACGAAGCCAACATCGCCTTCATCGACCAGACGGTAAAGCGCCTGGAGCGCAATGAAGTCAGCATCGACGAGTTGGAAACCCTTGCTCGCGAATTTGCGGATGCCCGTAAGTTCTGCGCCGACCGGCTTACCCGTATCGAGGGCGTTGTTCAAGCAACCTTGGGCGCTGAAGAAGGACAGGCCGGTGAGCGCACCTGATCCGATTGAGCAGCACCTCACTCTCAGCGCATACCTTACCCAGATCCAGAAGGCCATCCGTGCTGCGGTGCCAGACAGCTGCTGGGTTGTTGCGGAACTCAGCGACTTCAAGCGCCGCCCGAACGGCCACTGCTACATGGACATCTTGGAGTCGCGTGAGGGAGCCGAGGTCGCGAAGGCGCGGTGCACCATGTTTGCGAACGTCGCCGGCAAGGTACTTGGTGAGTGGCAGCAGGCAACCGGAGGCCTGCCCCAAGCAGGAATGAACGTCCTGCTGAAAGTGAGGGCGGATTTTTCCCCTCAGTTTGGCTTCTCCCTGATGGTCACCGGCATCGACCCGAGCTACACGCTGGGTGACATGCAGGCCAAGATGCAGAAGATCATTGCCTCCCTGAAGGAGCGGCAGTGGTTCGACCTACAGCGGGGGCTTCCCTCTCCAGGGGGCTTCTGGCGCGTTGCGGTTGTGGCTCCGCACGAGGCCGCTGGACTGGCCGATTTTCGGCGTGATGCAGAGCAGTTGGCTGCGGCCGAGGTATGCGGCTTCGAGTATTTCTCAGCGACGTTCCAGGGTCGTGATGCATCAGATAGCATCCGCTCTGCGTTGCGGACTGTTCATGAACAACATCAACAGCAGCCATTCGACGCCGTATGCATCATCCGCGGGGGGGGAGCGAAAAGCGATCTGGCCTGGCTCAACGACGCGAACCTTGCGGCTTGGGTCTGCCGGTTGCCTGTCCCGGTATTCACCGGCATTGGGCACGAGGTCGACGAGTGCGTGCTTGACCTCGTGGCGCACCGCCGGTTCGACACACCATCGAAGGTCATCGGGTTCATCAAGACAGCGCTCATGTCTGAGGCCTCAACTGCTCGGGCTCAGGTCGAGCGGGCCAACGGCATGATCTTGCGCCTGGTGTCTGGCCAAGCCCCGCATCTGGATCGCGCTTGGGGCACCTTCAGCCGGCGGGTGACGGAAATGCTCCATGGGGAGCACCGGCAACTGTTGCAACAGCAAAGCAGCCTCGACAAAGGCCGGGACCGCCTCATCAGCCAACAGCGCATGGCCCTCCAGCTCGCGCAGGATCGATTTTCAAGGCTCGGGGCTGGTCTGTGTGTAGCTGAGCGCCAAAGGGGGCTGTTTGCCGCCTCGAGGGTGGCTTCCCTGAGTAGGGCGCTGATCACCAAGGAGTTTTCGCGCCTGGAGCTTGCATGCACGGTCTACGACAAGACAAACCTGCTTGCACTGCTCGGGAGAGGCTTTGCCTTAGTCCGTGGCCCTGGTGGGGAGATTATCAGCAGTGCCCAGCAGGCTCGCGATGTCAGCAAGCTCGATCTGGCCTTCGCCGATGGCCATGTCATTGCGGTAGTGGCAAAAGCGCAATGACGCAGCAGAAATATTCCATCTGAATTGCCGAAGAAGGCTGCGAGTGGCGAACCGCAGAGCACTACCCCGAAAGGTCGAGGAAAACAGACTTGAAAAACCCCACGGCGGTCCAAACGAACAAGCTGGTGCGAAGCAAGCTCAGCCCAAAAACTCCCAGTCAGGCCCAAGTCGATGCTATGGCTGAGAGCATTCTCAGTTACGGAATCATGGAGCCCCTTTTGGTTACCCGTCTTGGTGACCGCTATGAGATTACCCCTGGCGGTGGCCAGGTTCGCTGGCTGGCAGCTAAGCAACTGGGTATGGATATAGTCCCTATCCGTGTCGTGGAGCTCGATGATCATTCCAAGGCCGCGGCAGCCCTTATTTGCAACACTGTCCGAGAGAATATTGCGCCAGAAGAGGTCATCAACAGCCTTGAAAGGTTGGTTTCCGAGTTCGGGATAAATGCGGCCGATATTGTGACTGAGCGACTACCTGAGCTTCAGGAGATATCTGCTGAGCACCCAGAGTTTCAAGACCGGATCAAATCCTTACTTGATAGCTGTGAAATCGAAAACTGATCAAGGAAAGCGGATATGGCCAGCCGACGCCAGCCCTTCACCCCATGCAAGCTGTACATCGATGGCGCTGACGACCTAAGCGCTGGCGACTACATCCTCACTTCCGGTGGGTCGGCCTACCTAGTGCAGGCTACTCGGCCCAGCCCGAGCAAACCTGAGCGTCTGTATCTGGACTGCCTGCGCTGGCCGTCCGACCAGATTCCCGAGGACGCCAGGTGCTACCGGCTCAACTGGTACCGGCGTTGAGACAGTGTGACGTTCGGCCGGCCTGGCATACACTGGGTAGCTGAGCCCCGCCGCCGGCGCTAGCGCTGGTGGTGGTCGACGATGTGCATTCCATCGAGAAGAAAGCGTGACCGACCCGGTTCTTTACATCCCACTGCTGGCTTCACAGGCCGATTCCTTGGTTGATCCGAGTGGTTCTGCTCGTGTCCTACTTGGGCAGTGGGACGTGGCCCAAGTGGCTTCGGTGGCTGTCATCCAGAATTTACCGGCCCTGGACGGAAAGCCGAAAAGCGAAACACTCGTTGAGAAGGCCTTGGCCGAGTTGATTTCAGTCGGAACAGAACTGAGCCAAACGCATCCACCTGGTACGTTTTCCAGCCTGATTGCCGGCCGATTTAAGCGTGAGTTGTTTGAGAGAGGGCTGGCGCTCATGCCTCGGCTGCGGCTTCGCTTTCTGGATGAAGAGGCGCTGGATGCCAAGCAGTTCCTGATCGGTGGGCATTGGGACTTCAATTTCTGCGCTGCGCACACCCAGAAGCTCAATCCGCTCAAGCATTCGTTCGAGACCCCATCGGGGAAGATAATTTCTCTGTCAAACCAGCAGAGCCGGACGTTTCGCGTTATCCACGCCGAACCAGACGAAAGCATTCATATCCAGGGCCTGGCTGGTACCGGCAAAACCCACATGATCGAACGCTTGGTGGACTCGCTTTCATCATGTCGACCACTCGTGCTGGCGTTCACCGCGGTGCAGCTCCAGGCCTTGATGCAGCGAATCGGAGCCGCGAACGTGAGAGGAATGACGTTCGGAGATCTCGCCAACTATGTGCTTGAGCGAAGTGTCGGCTATTACAGGCCGGGCAAGCGGGCATCCGCTCGGCACCAGGTTGCCCCGGAAGACATCGCGTCCCGGTTAGGCTTCGGGTCGATCAGTAGGCTCAGCCCAGCCCAAGTGGCCACGGCCTGCGCAAGAATGGTTGCCTCTTTCTGCAACAGCACTGACCTTGCTTTATCAGAGCAGCACATCCCCAAAGGGCTTACCCTCGATACCGTAGATCGCTTGGTGCTGGTGGGGTATGCGCAAAGGCTGTGGGATCAGACCATAGAACCAACCGATCAGCGCCTTCAGCTCCCGCTTCGCGGGTATCACCGAATCAAGCACATGACCCTTCTTCATGAGGCGGTCATAGGCCTGGAGTTCACCCACATCATTGTCGACGAAGCGCACGACCTGAGCTGGCCACTCTCGGTATTTCTGGACCGCTGTACCCAACCCGTGATTACCCTGGGTGACGCATGCCAGCGCCTGGATGGGAGCTACTACCAACGGGCCAGCACACTACGCAAGCACGAGATCACCCACTCAATCCGCGCCGGCCGGCAGATCGAGGGAGTCATAAACCCCCTCATCGACAAACACCCGATACTGAAATTGGCGTCGCTCGAGGGCAACAACGGCATCGAGACAAAGGTTGTCTACTACGACAAGCCAGAGGTTCCCGCCGGGGCCGTGACGATACTGGTTGATTCCGAGTGGGGATTATTCGAGTGGTTTCAGCGCTTGGGGAGCGCTGGCGCGAGCTTCAGCTTGCTACCTGGAGCAATCAACACTTTCCGCCGGTTCATTCTCGATTGCATTGGCCTGTTCCATGATCAGGTACGGCCAACCCACAGCGCGCTCTTCAGGTACACCAACTGGGATGATCTTCGGGCTGATATGGGCAGCAAAAATAGTAGCTTTCAGCGCATCGATCGGATGCTCAGCAAGGGCTATAGCTCATCAGAGTTCGAGGCATCGTTGCTCAACCTCGATACATCTGGGACAGCCGCGCTCCAGCTCGGACGGGTCATGGATGCCCGCAATTCCGAGATCGACGCCGTGATGCTTGCGCCAGACTTGCTCAGTCAAGTTGGGCCTGGTGATCGCGTTGCCGCGAGCAAGGCTTTTGCAGCCCTTTACACCGGGGGATCGAGAGCTCGTCACAAGCTCATCGTTCCTGGTTATCTCCGGGACTGGGCGTCTGATATGTCCACGGCAGCGAAAGCTCAGCCAACGCCCTCTGCCTGAAGGTCTCGCCGGCGGACCAGTGTGCAGATTGGCCAGGGGCGTACATGCGCGCACGTCGCCCAAAACCGAGGGAAACGTTTTCTGACCGCTTTACGACCTGAATACAGCCTTGCTGGCGCTGACGGCGTGGAATAATCGGTCGAAATCACCGATCAAGGTTCCCCTCCAATGAATGATCTGTCGAAAGCCCTACTGGGGATGGCGATACTGCCACTCCCGTTGCTGGGCTCACTTGCTTTGTTACCTGGTGTAGACGCGCCCAGCCAGGGAGCATGGATAGTCACCGGCACCCTCGCTGCTGCTGGCGCTCTCGGGGCTTGGCTTCTTGAGTGGACCGAGCGAAAAGTGGTGGCGAATCGCGTCGTTATCGACCTGAAGCCGAATCAAGTGATCGTCGATGGGGTGTCGATCGACTGCGCGTTTTCCTCCATGACTCATTTCTTCAGGAGCCGCGATGCCCTTGCCGAGGCTGTTCGTCTCGCGGTCAACGAGGCCATGCTCAAACAGGAGAAATTCCTTGTCGCCCGAAAATCGGCCCTCATCAGGATCTGGCCGGGGAGCTTTCAGGTGACCGACTTCGAGCTGGAGGCTCTTTCCGCGGCCGTGACAGCGGAGTTCATTTCACCGGCGTTTGAGCTGATGGGGCAACCGATGGCTGCCCAGGATCACAGCAATCTTTCGAGTGCTTCGACAGCGAATCGCTGAGCACACAACGCCTTCCGGACAGAGGAATCGAACAATGGCCATCAATGAAGAAATTCAAGCGGTACTCAGCAACCCCGGAACCAGTGACTGGCTGAAGTGCAGTTTGGAGAAGGCGATCCACCGCGATTGCGTGGATGCGGCCAATGA
The DNA here is from genome assembly GCF_029959925.1 of Pseudomonas sp. PS02303. Taxonomy (NCBI): domain Bacteria; kingdom Pseudomonadati; phylum Pseudomonadota; class Gammaproteobacteria; order Pseudomonadales; family Pseudomonadaceae; genus Pseudomonas; species Pseudomonas sp. PS02303. The sequence continues at coordinate 14,634 of NZ_JASCOM010000010.1, read as the reverse complement.
TGCCGAGCTGCTGCATGACCTGCTGAATCGACGGTGCGATGCAGTTCTAAACGCATCAGCCGGCCAGGCCATCCCTCGCTGAGAGGGATGGTCAACTACAACAGAATGCCGGGTACTCGCTGGCGATCCATCGAGCCGGCTTTCGAGGCGGGTACCAACTCCTGGCAGTGCCATCCATCAGCGAGCTGGATACAACCCGGCGCGATCCTCGCTGCCGACCTCGCCTCGGCAGGCACGGCCTGGTATTGGATGGGCGCGCTCGTGCAAGCGCTGGTGAGAATTGCGAGCAGTGCGAGTGGCAGAGCCTGGCGCGGCATGGGATGTGTCCTCTGGGTTGAGTTCGAGCCGAATCATGCCGCTCGGCACGAAAATCCCAAGCCGACCAATGCGTAGCCGAGCGGAACGATCAGAACAGATCGATCTGGCCCAATGAGTTACCGCCCAGGCGGGTTATCAGCGCAGCGCGGTCATGCAGGATGGGCTGAAGATCGCTTCTGAAAATCTGGTTGGACATCCGCATCATCCGATCCCAGTCGCCATGGTCGCCCTTGTAGATCGCGATGGTTCCCAACCCCATCAGGTAATGCAGCCCCGCAGTCGGAGACTGGTCGAAGGTCACGCGGGACAGGGCGTTATCCAGCTCGAAGTTCACGAACAACTCTGCACCTTCGCGATCGATCTCGAATCCGCTGCTGGTCACCACGTCCATCACCACCATGCCACTGCGTGTTGTGGTCAGGAACTCAGCATCGGCAGCAGCATGGGAAATACTGCGCAGGCCGTTGAACATTCCCTGGTACTGATCATCACAGAACGGCACCTCGACCTCGGGGTATCGCAAATCTGCCTCGGTGTACTTTGGCAGCGCCGCGATATCTGGGATCTCGTAGCGAACACCTTGCTCGTAGACCTCCAGGAACACTCTCATTGCAGTAAACGGCTTCTGGTACCCATACCGGCCCCAAAGCGCCTCAACCGCCAGCAGTTGCTGGATATCCAAGAGCGTGAAGCGCGGCTTGATACCGGCTTGCTGGGCGGCGTCAAATTCGTCGAGCTGGATCGTGAGCATGATTCCCAGCAGCTCTTTAGTGAATGCCGGCGAGTAGGAATTCGGAGCGATTTTTATCGTCCCCGTTTCCTTATCAATCGTGCGTGCCAGCCAGCATCGAGCGCTCGGATCGAAGTGGCGGGCCTTGATGTAGTTCCGCAAGTCGTTCAGAGGCTTGAGCCAGTCGTACTCGCCGCCTTCCTTGGCGATCATGCTCTCGGCCGACGAGTCTCGAGAGACGCGGGTACATGACCAGCAGCCTGTCCGATGGCCACACGCAGGGCGCTCGGATTGTTTCCCAGCCAGGTAGACGTTCACCATGCAGTCCCCGCCATTCATGTCGCGGTAGACCTCAACCAGCTGATGAAAGCTGTCGTAGCACTCAATCCGGCCGGCGATCACCTGGCCGATGTAGCTGAACACGTCCATGGTGGTCATTTCAGCGATAGGGCTGAGTACCCAGTCGTGCCCGCCGGCGGCGGCGGCGAGATTCACCGCCTCAAATGCGCTCTCGCCACGCTCGGACATTTTCCGCTCGCGCTGCACCGATTCATCGAACCGGGTACCGATCAGCGAAACGATATCGTCGTCAGTACACTTGCGGCCGAGGCGAGCCGCGACATCCCGGAGAATTGCCTTCTTCACTCGTTTCAGGGGATCTGCTTTGGTCATTTGCTGGCATTTGGCGTTGGAGCCAACGCTGGCGATGATGCGCCCGCCGACCAAGCTCACCAGGTAGTCATTGCTCAAGCCCGGCTTCGCTACCCACACCTTCATCTCGATACCGGCGGCCTTCGCGTAGGCCTGCATCTGCTGCATCTGGCTCTGGTTGTAGCAATGGATCACCGGGTTTTCCATCCGGGTGTCGGAGTGCATGACGTTCAAGGTTGGCACCGCAAAACCTTCGGTGGCCAACTCGCGAATTGCAGTGAGCGCGATGTTCAGCGTAACGCTTGAGTACTTGCCGCCACTCCACGCCACAACAGGCTGCTTGCCGGCCCGCACGACGCGCTTCACAGCGTCGACCGCACCGGCAATCTTCTCGGTCAGGGTCTTCTCAGGCCCACGAACAACATTGGCAGGCATCTCCTGGACGCCAGCGGAAGAGAACAGATCGACATCGAACAGCTGCATGACAAGCTCCGTGCTTGAATCCGGCTCCTCACTGGAGCTGATGGATTCAAGGTACGGCAGGCATCGGAAATCCCAAGGAACTGAGGCCGGGCTCGGTTCAGGAGAAATCCGCGGAGGAGTTTTTTAAATCGATCCGCAGCCTTCGGTTACGAATGCTCCAGCTGGCAACTGCCAAGCCTTGCCCTCTGGCGTGAAGATCGGCAGTACGTACTCGCGCTGGCGCGCCTGGGCAAGTGCGTCCAGATCAGTGATATCGAATGCTTCCGCTGTGGCCGACAGATCCACCACGTTGATTTTCTGCCGGCTGATAGTGCAGCCGAACTCGTCCTCGTAACCGGCTATCGGGGTGACCCGCTCAGGGAAGTATTTTCTGATGGTGGCCCATACCTTCGGGGAGTTGTAGATGCACGTCATGCAGCTGAAGCGACCCCAGCCCAAGCGGTAGGGGACAGGTGCCTCCACTCGGTGGCGAGCAAGCAGCTCCCACACCTGTTCTTCGCTGTAGTGCAGCACCGGTCGCCAAGCATCTACGTGCCGGCCGAGGCGACCCTTGCGCCGGTCGACGGCGTGAGGTTCCAGCTGATTGTATTTGCTGCGGTTGCTCGACTCAGCACGGCGCTCACCAGTGACGAACAAGGTCTTGGTACCGAGAAAGCGCTCCTGGTTGGTGATGGCCCGGCGGCCCACGTCGATCTTGGCCGCGGAACTACACCAGCGCGTTGTCAGGCTGGCGCTTTGCTGAGGAAACCGGCGGCGGGTCGCCGGTGAAGTCCGACTGGTATCCCGATCCAAGCAAATAATTCCGCCTGGAGTTTCGACCATGTGAGGTTTGGAGTAGGCGTCCATCTTGAGCATTTCGCCCTCAATGCCGCCCTGCAACCAGGAGAAATAGACCGGCAAATTGAATGCCTCGGCGAATTTCTCAATGAAACTGTCATTAAAAGCCCAGTCCATGAGGGTGCTCCCCTCTGCACCATCCACCCGGTGGTGCCAGAGCTCGACACGACGCAGATCCACCCCCTGCTCGATCAGGGCCAGCAGGCAAGCGATGCTGTCCTTGCCTGATACACAGACTACAACGTGGTCGTAGCTGTCCAGATCCACTGTCGGCGCATCGAAATAGGTGCCATCGGCCAGTACCGTAGGCTCAGGCTCGAACCCAAGCAGGGTGAGCTGCTGGCCCAGTGCCGGGATAACTACCTGGTCGTCGAACTGGTGTGCGCGGGAGATTGACGGGTGCATTGGCTGTCCTCTGAGCACCTACCTGGTGCCTACAGACTCAGCCTACGGCGGCAACCGAGAATCCCAAGTGATGGGTGGCGGAGGTGGGCGGCTCCTCCTTGCGACAGGAGGAAGCCGAGGAGAAATCATCTACAGGAAACAGAGCACGATCGGCTGCTACTTGTCAGCGCTTCTCCTGGATGGGATGGCTCTTTCGTGGCCGGGCTCACCAATCCGACCGACTCAGACGGTACGTGCCTGGAAGGCAGTTCTCGGCATGGCTCAACTTCGCTTCGGCTTCGGCCTGATCGTCCGCGCGGTCGATGGCGATCCAGTCGCCGTTCAGCTGGCGCTCCTCCACGAACCACACAGGGTCATCTTGTTGCTGCATCAAATCGCTGGGTACGTTCGCCATCGTGGTCTCCATTCCGTCTTATTCGTCGATCCAGCCCTTTTCTTTCATCCGCTCAGTCTGGCGCTCCAACCAATCCAGCTGCTCGTAATAGTCGCGCTCTGAGCCTTCGGCATACTGCTTCGGATTGATCGCGCGGTGCTCGGCAACCCGAGCCAGGTGTTGACGGCCGCGCTCGCGGCGATCGCTCCACATGGCCGCACCGACCTCGAGCAGATGCGGATCGTTCTCGCGGTGCTGATGGTAGTAGGTGGCCATCTCGACAAAAATCGCGAAATGCTGTTGGTCGAAGTTGGCCAGGGCGTCGCCCCGGAACTGCCCGAGCTGGCCGTTGTAGCAGCTCAGGGCAAAATCTTGGAGCGCGCCGGCGGCGCTATAGGATTGGTGGAGCAGGATTTCTCGGTGTTTCAGAAAAGGGGACTCACTGGCCATATTGGCACTCCTCCGTGTCGGTACCGCAAAAGCCCGCTGGAAGCGGGCTGGCAATGGATGGCTCGACTGCCGGTTATATCGCGCCAGTCTGCTTCACGAGAAAGTAGGCCTTGGTACCACTTTTCAAATCTCTGAGGTCTAGGCCAAGAGCGCCACTTTCGTCCACCAGATCGCCGCCGAGAACGATGTCGCTGATCGAGCCGTCACCCTCTGTGCAGGAAAGAGAACCTTCCCCGTTACCGAAGTTACGATAAATCCTGCTTTCATCGAGCTTCCGTATCACCTGGATCGTAATTCGGCATTCGCGCTTGACCAAGTTGTCGATGAGCTTCTTGTTGGCCTGTTGGAAGGTGCCTGCGGCATGGTTCAGCCCATCGAAGTCCTGGACGTTAGCCGTGGTGAGCAACCCCGGAGAAACGACGATGACAGGGATCACTGACATGGAAGGGATTAACGTCAGCTGCTTATCCGAGGCCTGGGCAAAGGAAAAGGTTGAACCGAGCACAGCGGCGAGTACGAACGCAAAATTTTTCACAGTACAGTTTTCCTTAGAGATGCTGATCAGGCGGGCGATTCATTGACTCTACTCGTCTTCTGAATACCAGAGGCGGACGCCAACGGCGTTCGTAGATACCGCGCCTCCTAGGCCGGCCCAACCCATGCTGGACGAAGTATCTACCAGCGTTTCGACGTTAAAGGGCTTAACAGATCGTTCCTTGAGCCACGCATTCATTTCCAGCATGGATTGGGCCAGGGCTGAATCCCCTGAACCACCAGCACGGAAATCCTTCCGTTTAATTTGCATACTGGTCCCCGTGCTGGTGGTCTGCTGGCTCACTGTTTTCGTCCGATTCCCACTCGATTACGTCCCAGTCATAGCTCAATTCGCAAAGGTCGCCGGCAGTTCGCCAGCTGCAATCGTCCTCGACCACACGAACCAGACGATGCTGCTGGATGTCTCCACTGCTGCAATGCCTGAGTTTGCACTGCACAGGCACACCTGGCGTAGGCATGAGGTCTTTCGTCTTGATCCAGGCCAATGTTTTCGCCTCCGTATTTTCGTCACACAGATCAGTCGTCAGCCTGATTGTCGGCAGTGAGAGCGTTCAGCACGGTATCGTCGTCGTCGAAGTAGCCGTCTTCCGCCAGCCCCAGATTTCCATCGAGGATGACGCATACGGCCAGAGCTGCTTCCGCAGGATCTGCGCCGTATTCACGAATCACGCGCTCAATCTGTTTGCGCAGAAGGGAAGCGGACTCGACGTGGCCAACGCCACGCTCAGCTGCTGGATCTGCAAGCTCTAGGGGGTACGGTGCCTCAGCCATAGGGTCGGCAGTGACAGTGGCACCGGACTGGGTGCGAAATTTCATTTCCATGGATGTGCTCCCTATTTCTGGAACTTGATATAGCCGGCGGCGGGCAGACGATCACGCCTGAGCGCCCGTGCTAGATGGCTACCAATTCGTAGTAATTCAGCTTGTGCATACGCAGAGCTTCCTCTGCTGCCTTCTGGGCTTCTCGCGCCTCGAGCTTGTCGGCAAGCATTGTCACCTTCTTCACTTTCGATTTTGCGCGAGTTGCTGCGCCTTGCAGTCGAGCTGCTTCTTTCTTCCACTCAGCATCGGTCATTGCGGGCATCCTGGGGTATCCGAGGTCTTATTGCTAAGCATCTCAAGGATCGCCTGAATCCCAAGGCTATGACTGATACCGAGCACGTGGCTGCCTACTTTGAGTTGTCGTCGGTTTGAACAGCGTGCGCAGCGGCGGCTGGGTCTACGAGCTGGATCTGCACCTGGCAGTTGGAAAGAATCGCATCTGCTGCCTCAGCGGACAGTCCCAGCAAATCCTGGGTGTCGGTCGTCACTACGACTTCTTGGTTTGCCATGATCTTTTTCTCCTCGTTTTAGCCAGGGACTAGCCCTGTTCTGCTACTCCGCCGACAACTGGTCGCCAGCAGTCCTGATTCAGATTGCTAGACCGCAACGCCCTGGTAGGGCTGATTTGACGTAATCCGCCGTTATGCGCAGTCGCCGGGGTCTTGCTCGGTCACGGCGACCCACTCCAGGCCCCCGCCCGTGATCCGCGCCGCAGCCATCTTCGCGCCGCGCTCGGTCTTGTAGGCGCGCGGCAGCTCCATATAGGACGGGCTGCCGTTGCGCAGCCGGTTGCAGTCCAGGGTAAACGGCAGGTCGCGGCGGCCGTTGCGCTCGATGCGCAGCACGGCGCTGCCGGCCTGGGCGGTGTACAGGGTTTCGGTCGCGGTCATAGTGGGGCGGACTCCTTAGCAGTCTGTACACAGAAACAGCCGCTCTTCCCTACTGCGCGGGTCGCGGGCGTGCTGGCCGCAATTCATATTGCAGACCTTCGACGCCGGGTCGAAGGTCGCCAGCTCGGCCGGGTCGGCACGCGGCCACTCAATAGGCATTTCAGACGGTGCCTGCACTGGCTTTGGCTTGCGGGCTTTCGTACTCATAACCGGGCGGGCTCCTCTGCAAAGTCTTCCGCCACTTTAGCTTCGCTTTTGATTTTCAGGATGACATCTGCGAGCTGCTGACTTGAGCCTGTATCGTTGTGTGGCCATGGGCCAAAAGGCTGCGATGAAAGCCGGTTGAAAACGATCAAACCAGGGCAGCGGTATTCAAATGGGCCAGTGGATTGGAACCGGACAAAGGCAACCGGGCTTGTGCATCCCGGCATATCGGTTATCTCCCCGATTTCCTTCATGAGCGCAACATCCGCCCATCCTGCTTGATCGGTGTTGAAAAACGTTAGATGGTCGTATGCAGATTTGCCCCCTACGAAACATGCCAGGGCGACCAGCGTGAGCTGACCCATCGGCCAAAAGCCTTTGGAGTTAGCAGCTCTTTTCCACAGTGAGGGGATGTAGAAGAGTAGCGCCACTGAGGCGGCGAAAAGTAGGTATACGGTTAGCCGCGCACTATCGATGCCGAGAGTTTCCCCTGGAGCGCCATCTGGGCCAAAGAATAGGTAAAGCAATGGTGCGCAGTAGGCCATGCCCACCGCATAGGAAACCAGCACGAGAGCCATTTGCTGTAGCCGCTGACTTGGGCCGGAGGAAACCAAGGCCTGCGTAGCGCGAGCGACGTTACCAATGACCACGATCAGCAGAACAACGGAGCATAGGAGGATGTAAAGCATTATGACTGGTGCCTTTTGCGGGGTTCGGTGGATCTACCGCCGCAATGTGTCGGACCTGCGTCAATGATCGTGATTGGTTGTTTGGTCATGTGGATTTCCTTGAGATTAACGATCTTGAATCAGTGGACGCCGTGCAACCCATCCCGAAGGCTCATCGTTGAAGGAGGTCAGCTTGCTGTATTCATGCAGGCACACAGGAGTGTCCTCAAAGCAGAACCGTTTTTGGTAAGCAGCCTCGTAGGTCACTCCAAGACAGATGGCATACGTGAACATTAACGGCAGGACGCCGGCATAGGTGCCGTCAGGTAGACGTTTTGCCCCGACGAAACGTGCATTAGGGCCACGCATCCATTCGGTGAACTCGTCCTGCTGGCCGGGGCCTTGCGGGTTCAGCGTTTCGTGTACCGACTCCACAGTATCTTCCTCGACGTTCGGTTGGGCTTAGTGCGCGACGTGGATCGCGCAGTGGCCTACGGCAAAACCTGGTCGATGAGATCCCAGGCGTCGCAGCAGGAACTTTTGCCGCGAATATGCTCAAGAACATCTTCCAGTTCGGATTCGCGAGCTGTCTTACTGGATTTTGTTGCAGCCAACTCATCAAGCAGATCGTTCACACCTGAACCGCCGAACGGCCCAAGCACGCTAGTGGCATCACACCAGGTACCAGGTTCATGACCAGCTCCCTGGCTGAGGTACTGCCAACCTTCCTCTGTCTTGCGGAGTTCCAGAGGGCCGAACAGCATCGTTACTTGATCGGTCATGATCGCATTCCTCCTATTCGCTTTCGACCAGGATAAACGCTATCGGAAAAACCCCAAGTCAGTGATGGCTTTTCCCACACCGATTGAAGAGGAGTTAATTGGGGGGAGAGATGCAGATAGGCAGGAGGCATCAAGGAACCTGCGCCAAGGCCCGAGGTGGATCGAACTAGATTGGCGCGGCTTTCAGGACGGCGTTAGGACAGCGAACTTCGGTGCAGTGCCGACAGTTCTGCCAAAACCCACTGCCAGTATCCAAGCTGGGTCTGGGTGTTGCGCACCGCTTGGAGCCACTGGTAATTGGTCAGGAAAGGGTGGTTGTGGCCACGCTGTGCATATTTCCCCTCCAGTTGCGTCGGAGTGAGATCGAGGTCGGGACAGTAGACTTCCGGCAAATGAGTCGGCACCAAGGCAAAGTCGTTTATCGCTCGCTCAATCGAGACTGATATTTCCTGTCCGGTTTCGTCACAGCGGAGAGTCCTGACTTCTCCATTGCGACCGATTACACGCCACGCATATCCAGCCGGGGTCACAGTCGCAGCGTTGTCCGTGGAGGAAGCATCGTCTTCGCCGTAAACGACGGACTCCAGTGGAAAAAATATCTCTGCAATCATGCGGTCAAGCTGATCCAGTGTCCGGCGATGGATGCCAGAACCCTCTGCCTCGATCAGTGCCAGAAGGGTCGCTCTCGATGCGTTCAGCTCTTGGTAAAGCTCTGCCAAGTGCTGAGGTACGGAGGGGTCAACGTGAGTCATATCTTCGGTTCCTAACCAGGGAGTGTGCATACAAAACCGCTCCGCTGGCCGAACGGGCATAGCGTAAATAGCGAAACGGGTATTCTTAAACGTGGTTTTAATTGTTCCTGCCGATAACGCTCCTGTCTATGGAGAAGCGACCACCCGCACGCGGGCGACCGGCTGGAACATCGAGCTTTGACCCTCAGGTGGCAGGAGCTTTCGGCAATGTCGTACGTGAACAGCGCATCAAATCAGGCCTGGCTCAGGAGAAACTTGCTCTCCTGGCTGGGATTGAGCGGGCGCACCTGGGAAAAATCGAGAGGGGGGAAAGTTTACCGACTCTCCCACTGATCTTGCGGCTCTCAAATATCCTCGAAGTCAAAGCCGCAGACCTCATAGCGCAAATGGAGCAACGCCTCGATCAGCTCGGACGCGATAGCCCTTGACCTAACCGCATCGCGCAACGGTGGGGAAGGGGAAAGTGTTCTGGCAACCGGACGCTAGATCCACGGTGATCCAGTGCTTGTCGGTTTCACCAGTCCGCAGCAACTCCCACACAATGCTCATTCCGGCAGTCGTGACCGCACGGTTGACCAAACAGTCCTGTGACCGTATGGCTTCCGCGACCGAGCAGGACTTTTTGGTGTCATCCTCGAGCGTTTCGATTTCGGGGTAAGCATCCATCACATTGGGGTAGAGGCCGCGCCTGTCTTTATGCGCAGCCCCGAACACAACCTGCCCATGTCTGGCCTCGTTGCCGAGGTCAAGCCACATGCAGTGCTTGGAAAGCACCGAGCTGCTGGCAATTGCACGCCGTGCCGAAGAAAGGTCAACAGCGGAAATGATCAAGTCGGCGGCGCGCATCACCTCTGTCGTCTCGCTGCTTGGGAATCGGAAGGGTAGGGCCTCCCAGGACGTACCCAGCATGAGGTTGTAGCGATTCACCAAGCTGATTGCTTTGAATTGGCCCAAGTCACACGGCCAGAAACGCTGACGTACGAGATTCGGCTCGCGCACGATTGCATCGTCAATGACCGTGACCTCCAGACCCTCTGGATGGCCGAGGGAGCGAAGCGCATGGTGGAAGCTGGCCAGCGCATCAACCACCTCGCTGCCATTGCCACCGGCCCCGATAACCACAATGCGTGGTGCGCGTTCAACCCACGAAGCTGGCGTCTTGTAGATCGGGGATTGCTGAGCCGTGATCGGATGAACGCTCATCGCGCACCCCCTTTGATAGCTTGTGCCAGCGTTAGCGGGCCACTGTACGACCCAGCTGAAACCAGTTTCGAGGCTGGGAACCGCTTCGATCCTTTCTCACTCAGTGCTCGATAGAACTCCTTCAAGGCTTCAAACGAGCGGCAGCCCGCCACCGGCTCAACCGTGCCGCTGTGGGTATTGTCGCTTTCCAGCACGAAGTTTTCCCAGGCCGGGATATTCTCACGTCGAACATCGCGAGGAACGTGGCCGCTGCCAGTGCAGAAGGTTCCACCTTGGTAAACATTCCCCAACGGGGCATAGAAGAGTTCCGTTTCCGGCGTCGGGCGCTGATTACCCTTGAACGCAAAGCAACGGAAGGATTGGTTGGCCGCAGCGATGAAGACCAAGCCTGGCAGCGGGGCGCGTAGGCGCTCGCCAAGGATGGGGATATCGTGCAGACCGGGGCGACGGTACCAGGCCAAGACGGTGCGTGAGCTGAACAGGTAATGCTCAGGGAGATATTCCGCCCCTGCATCCTCATTCAGCAGCAGAGCCGCCAGCTCGGATTTGTCGTAGGCGCTGAATGCCCTCCCAGCGCCCAGCGTGAAGCCGGCCTTACCATCTTCCAGCGCGATGACGCCGTGACTGGTGACCGTGACCACGCCGGTCTGGCTGTGGTGGTGTATCAGCATGGCCTTGCTCGAAACTTTTTCACTCAGCATTACCGCATTCCTCTAAAGCGTCGGCGATTCGCTGCAACAGACCTAGCGTCAGCGAAAGCGCATCTAGAACTGGCAGGGTGACGGTGCGCAGTTGATCAGGACTCAGCGGTAACCCAATTGCAGGGAAGCCAGAGCCGCTGACAATGCCGTCAAAACCGTCATAGCTACTCTGCTCTAGATTTGGAAAATCCCTAGTCAGGCACACCAGAATGCTCTCGAAAAGAGAAACCCCATCACCGGCTGTGCCTGGGAAATCGTGGGGGTTGAACTCTTTGAGCGATCCACTGGCCTCATGCTCCAGGCAGTGCTGCAAGGCTTCCGCCAGCACTTGAACCAACGGGGCGTGTGCATCATCACGCTCACAGATTTGCCGCGCTTGATCGAACAGCTCCTCGATCTCACACCGATCTCCCTGGCCAAGCGTGGCTCCAGCTATCTGTTTCAGCTCATCCATCTCGTAGATGGCGTCAAGCAGGCTGTTTACAGAGTCCTCGTCTTGGCCATGGCAGTAGAGATATTCGGCGATGTAATCATCATGCTCGACCGAATCATCCAGCAGGAAGGCGCACAGTTCCTCTCTAGAGTGGGTTGCCAAGCGCGGAGACAGCTCCTCGAAAGCCTCCGATAGACCGTGGTTGAGGTAGCTATGCGGCCCCAGGAAGGTCATTGGCGTGTGGAACGGCAGCAGATGGCGCGTCATCGCGTCGAGTGTTTTGAAAAGAAGCACTCGCAGTTCCAAGCTTGCTGGCGCTTGAACCGTGAAGGAAGCGAAGCAGCTCGACTCCAGAATGAAATGGCCGTCCTGGATTCCGAAGGTGTAGGCGTCCTCGACGGCTGTGGGCACCTTGACTCGACTGATCAACGAGCGCTCTAGCTCCGCCATTATCCTGCCAGCCCCATCAGGGCCTGCCTCGACATGAGGGGCGAGCGCATCAAGACCGATCAACCCTGCCTCTACAGCGCCTATTGCGTAGGATGCCGTCGCAACTGGATCGACGTACGGGGTGTTCAGCCGGTTCAGCAGGCTGGCGCGTTGCGGGAAGAGGCCTTCATCGTTGATGGCAAATGACGCACCAAGGCGCTGTACAACCTCGCCCGTGAGGCGGTGCAGCCCATAGCTGTTTGGGTACTGCCGAAGCCATTCGATTGAACTTTCAGCTACCAGACCAGCTTCCAGGGCCTCTCGGCACAGCATGCTATGAGCCTGGTGGTCGACCACCCCTGCATAGTCCCGGCTGAACAGTTTGGCCTGTGCGTCACGCATCACAGGCCCAACATTCGGCAGGCTAAGAGGTGTCAGCGCGGCAGGTGGAAGTCGATAGTGCCGGGGTTGGCGGGGGAGGAGAGCAACTTCCATAGCCTTTGTCTCTGCTGGTGGTCTAAACAATCAGGTTCGGTACCGGACGGGAGGTGGCGATCCAGTTCGCCACGCTCCCACGCTTTCAGGACTTCAAGCGGGTCAACCTTTTGCGCCGAATCCGCCGTCTCGGAACTCGTAGACATAGCTGTCATTCTCCACAATGGGGTCGATGATTTTCGCTCCGTTGAGCTTTGGGAACTGACGGGCATAGTGTTTCAGCACATCAGCCACGGACATTTCGGGCTGCGGGTCGGGGAGATCGCGACCGGCGTAACGAAAAACGCGGGCAAGAGAGATTTCAACAAGTGCCATGAATGCAATTCCTAGAAAGAGGCCGCAAGGTTCAGATTGGGTTCATCCGAACCACCATTTGCCTGCGCAGCGTCACCATCCTCGGCATCGGCATCGGCATCGGCATCGGCATCGGCATCGGCATCGGCATCGGCATCAAGGGCAGGCGTTGCAGACTGCTCAGTAGCTGGCGTGGCGGCTTTCGCCTGCACCGTCGCACCAATCGAGCGGATTTCATCCAGCAGGCTCATCCCCTCATTCAGCGCCTGGACATGCTGTGTCAGGCGCTTCATCAGCGCCTCCTCAATCTCAACAGCACTCCCTACCAGGATCAGCGGGCGGCACATGGCGGCGCGAAGCTGCACTTCGTGTTCGGATGCCTTCTCAGGTGTCGGGCCGAGGTCAGCGGTAACCATCACCTTCAGCGCATCAGCGGAGGCGGTTTCGATTGCCACATTGACGCGGTGCTGAGTGCCCGCCAGTGCAGCGGCCATTACGGAAAAACTGTTTGCCCTGGCCGCCCTCGTGGCAGCCCTCGGATCGACCGCCGGCACGGCCAGCGCGCAAGACGTGCTGACCGGCGACACGCGCCTGGCCTGCGAGGCGATCCTGTGCCTGTCGTCGGGCACGCGCCCGAGCGAATGCACGCCGTCGCTGTCGCGGTACTTCAACATCACGAAGCGCAAGCTGTCGGACACGATCCGCGCCCGCCTGAACTTCCTCCAGCTTTGCCCGGTGGCGAGCCAGACGCCGGAAATGCAGTCGCTCGTGTCGGCGATCTCGCGCGGCGCTGGCCGTTGCGACGCGCAGTCGCTGAACTCGACGTTGGTGATGTGGACGGGCGGCTACGACGATGGGCGCACGTACATCAGCAACCAGGGGATGTAAGCCGGAACCCCAGAAATTTCCGTCACCCTAGTTGGGTGGGCTCAACACTCGTGTCACCAGCTACCTTCTGGAGAATCGAGCTCGGCCATCCCTCCCTGGACGGGCATCGCTCGACGATGTTCAACGGCTCCCTCACGGGGCCGTCGTTTTGTGGGGGCTATTCCATCCACAAGTCGTCGAGGTTCTTGAAGTTCCAGAGCGTCGGGTCTTCGGGGCCAGTGATACTGTCCTTGCAACTCGTGGCCGCCAGGTCGATGGTCTGCATCGGGATCGGCTCTCTCGAGCGTAGCGAGAAGAACACGCGAACCTTGGGAGTCAGCAGTGATTCCATTCCCGGCTCAACGACAACGGCCAGACGCTGAGAGGACAGGCGAACCAAGGAGCCGACGGGGTAGATGCCCACGGCCTTGACGAAGGCGTGGAAGATGCGTTTGTCGAAATGGCCCTCCCACTTGGCCATCTGCCGCATCGCCGCGGACGGGTCCCACGGCTTTTTGTAGGCTCGCTCCGACGTCACGGCATCATAGACGTCGCAGATTGCGCCCATGCGGGCCAGGAGTGAAATGGCGTCACCGGCCAAGCGATCCGGGTAGCCGGTTCCGTCGATCTTCTCGTGATGGTGCAGGGCAATGTCCACCACCCCGGGCTCGGCCCCGCCTGCGCGCAGCATCTTTGCGCCCTCCACAGGGTGGCGCTTCATGATGGCGAACTCGGCATCGGTGAGCTTGCCTGGTTTGTTAAGCACTTCCAGCGGCATCGCGGCCTTGCCTAGGTCGTGCATCAGTCCGCCGATGCCAGCCAGGCGCGTTTGCTCCTCGTCTAGATCGAGATGCCGGGCCAGCGATAGCATCAGGGCGCAGACGGCAACCGAGTGCAGGTAGGTGTAATCGTCGTGCGTTTTGATGCGTGCGACGCTGATGAGGGCATGAGGTTGGCGCAGCACCGAGGCAGCGATTTCTCCGACCAGCGGCAACGTCGTGCTTGGGTCGACGGCCTTGCCAAGCCGGGCTTCCTGGAACATGTCCATGACTTGGGACTTGGCCGCAAGACAGAGTTTCCGTGCATAACGCATTTCGCTCTCCATTGAGGTTGCGCCGTCACTTTTCTTGCTTAGTGGACTAGACGGCAGAGATTGCTCCTCCGACAATTCTCTGGGCTCTGGGCTCTGGGCTCTGGGCTCTGGGCTCTGGGCTCTGGGCTCTCTGGGCTCTCTGGGCTCTCTGGGCTCTCTGGGTCGGCATGGCGTTTGTGCCACTGCCCCCACCCCTCCC
>NZ_JASCOM010000109.1:0-20205 GCF_029959925.1 Pseudomonas sp. PS02303 | reverse complement strand
GGCAAGCCTCGCTCCTACAGTTCACCATCAGACCTGTAGGAGCGAGGCTTGCCCGCGAAGCAGGCGACGCGGTCTTTCTCAGGTACGCATCCCGCGCCCACTGACCAGCAGCCGCGCACAACCGATGTATAGAACTACGGTCGCCACCAACATGAAAGTAATCGCCACGCTGATCCTGATGTCCGAAACGCCAAGAATGCCGTAACGGAAGGCGTTGACCATGTGCAGCACCGGGTTGGCCAGAGACACGGTCTGCCAGAACGGCGGCAGCAAGCTGATCGAGTAGAACACCCCGCCCAGGTACGTCAGGGGTGTCAGCACGAAGGTCGGGATGATCGAAATATCATCGAAGTTACGTGCAAACACGGCGTTGATGAAGCCCAGCAGCGAGAAGATCGTCGCCGTCAGCACCACCACCAGAATGGTCACGCCCAGGTGATGCACCTGCAATTCGGTGAAGAACAGCGACAACAGCGTCACGATCAACCCGACCATCAAGCCCCGCAGCACGCCGCCCAGGGTGTAGCCAATCAGAATCGTATGCGGCGATACCGGCGACACCATCAATTCTTCGATGGAGCGCTGGAACTTGCTGCCGAAGAAACTCGACACCACGTTGCCGTAGGAGTTGGTGATCACCGACATCATGATCAGGCCCGGCACGATGTATTCCATATAGGTGAAGCCACCCATATCACCAATCTGTCGACCGATCAGGTTACCGAAGATCACGAAGTACAGGACCATGGTGATGGCCGGCGGCAGCAGGGTCTGCGGCCAGATCCGGGTAAAGCGCTTCACCTCGCGGTAAACGATGGTGTTGAGGGCAACGAGGTTGGGTTGCAGCTCGGAACTCATACCGCCACCTTCGACAGATTTTTCTCCACCAGAGACACGAACAACTCCTCGAGGCGATTGGTTTTGTTGCGCAGGCTCAGCACTTCGATGTTCTGCTGCGCCAACTGGGTGAACAGCGCGGTGATGCCCATGGCCTTGTCGACCTGGACTTCGAGTGTGTGGCTGTCGAGCAGCTTGGTCGGATAACCGAGCAACTGCGGCGCGACGTTCAGCGTGTTCTTGAGATCAAGCAGAAAGGTTTCCACATGCAGCTGGCCGAGCAGCTGTTTCATGCTGGTGTTCTCGACAATCGTGCCGTGGTCGATGATGCCGATGTTGCGGCACAACTGCTCAGCCTCTTCCAGGTAATGAGTGGTGAGGATGATGGTGATGCCTTTCTGGTTCAGCTCGGTGAGAAAGGTCCACATCGAGCGACGCAGTTCGA
Source organism: Pseudomonas sp. PS02303 (assembly GCF_029959925.1). Classification (NCBI taxonomy): domain Bacteria; kingdom Pseudomonadati; phylum Pseudomonadota; class Gammaproteobacteria; order Pseudomonadales; family Pseudomonadaceae; genus Pseudomonas; species Pseudomonas sp. PS02303. Next base: position 18,923 of record NZ_JASCOM010000109.1, on the reverse strand, counting down.
TGTCCACACCCGCGGTCGGTTCATCGAGGATCAGCAGGCGCGGTTCGTGAACCAGTGCGCGGGCGATCATCAGGCGACGCTTCATGCCACCGGACAGCGAACGCGACGGCACATCGCGTTTGTCCCACAGCCCGAGCTGGGTCAGATACTGCTCGGCGCGTTCCTTGGCGATCTTCGGCGGGATGCCGTAGTAACCGGCCTGGGTCACGACGATGTCGAAGGTTTTTTCGAACTGGTTGAAGTTGAATTCCTGGGGCACCACGCCGATGCAACGCTTGAGCGCCGCCGGCTCCTTGTCCAGGTCGTGACCGAAGATATTCACCGTGCCGCTGGTCTTGTTCACCAGGGTCGAGAGAATGCCGATGGTCGTGGATTTGCCGGCACCGTTAGGGCCGAGCAAGGCGAAAAAGTCACCTTCGGCGACGTCCAGATCGATACCACTCAGGGCCTGGAAACCGTTGCCGTAGGTTTTGGTTAGCTGCCGGATGGACAGAGCGGAACTCATATCGGATTTACGCACCAAGAAGGGAAGAAAGGGATAACTATGGGCGGGCGGCGAGCAATGCAACCGCGGCGCACGAGCGCAATGGTGCTTGTCGCCGCCAAACAAGTACAGTCAAGTGTGTCGATAGTGAGTATTAAGTCAACGCGGTCATAACGGCTTTTTTATACGCCGGACGCTGTTTCAGTCGTGCATACCAGGCTTCAAGATGCGGCTGCGGTGCACGCTCGATCGGCATCTCGAACCAGGCATAAATGAAACTGCCAAGGGGAATGTCGCCCATGCCGATTTCGTCGCCGGACAGATACGGCGTGGCCGCCAACGCCTGGTTCGCCATCGCCAACAGATCATCGCACTCCTTGATTGCGGCGTTGATGGCGGTCCAGTCCTGCTTGTCTTCAGGTGTGCGTAACACGCCCCAGAACACCGTGCGGAACGGGCCGGCAAAACTGGAGGTGGTCCAGTCCATCCACTTGTCGGCAGCGGCGCGAGCCTTCAGATCCGTCGGGTACCAGGCGGTGCCGTTGGCGTGCTGAGCCATCAGGTAGCGCACGATGGCGTTCGATTCCCAGAGCACGAAGCCGTCATCTTCGATCACCGGCACGCGACCGTTGGGATTCATCGCACGATACTGCGGCGTATCGACTACACCGAAGGCGCCACCCGCATCGATGGCTTCATAGGCCAGGCCCAACTCCTCGGCGGCCCACAATGGCTTTCTGACATTCGACGAATTTTTCCGACCCCAGATCTTCAGCATGACCGCCTCTTTATGGATGAATGCGCAGGCAGCATACGCCGGATCAGGCGCGGCTCAAATCACTCTGCATGTCACCCAGCAACGCCGGCAATGTGTCGCTGAACAGATGCGGGTAGCACTTTTCCAGGTGCTCGAAAAAGAACGTCTCAGGCACGTCGGTGAACTGGCCGTGGTCGACCAGGTACTCCATCAGCTGCTCGCCGTCGCGGTTGAAGGGATGGAAAACACTGTCGCTGATGCCGTCGAACTCCAGCGGCGCGATATTGAACAGTTCGCAGAGTTGCTGGTTGAAGGCCGGCGTCGCCTTGACCCAGCGACCGTTCAGATACAGCTCGGTATAACCGTGCATGGCGAACACATCGCTTCTGAGCAACTCGAGCAAACGCGGGGTCGACAGGTGATTGCGCACGTCCGCCAGACCGATCCGCGCAGGGATCCCGCAATGTCGCGCGGCACCGGCCAGAAGCGTGGCCTTGGGCACGCAATAACTTTCCCCGGCCGCCAAGGCATAACTGCCGCGCAACGTATCCGGGTCGCGACTGAACGTGTAGGGGTTGTAGCGCACGGCCTCGCGCACCGCGTAATAGAGATTGATCGCCTGCTCAAGCGGATCGCGACTGGCGCCCCGGTGTTTTTCGGCGAACTCCACCACCGAGGGGTGGTCACTATCGATGAAGCGGCCGGGACTCAGATACTCGTGCATGAGAACAATCTCCTGGGGAAGCCACGAGTCTAACGACACCTTCAGCACAGAGATAACGACGTTTCGGCCAAACATGGGCGTATTGCCGCGTAGGAAACGAACGATTTCCCGGGCGTGTTGCCAACCCAACCTACAAAACTCATCGATGGTTTCCCACGAATTCAATCACCTCGCTCCGACCACCCTGTTTTGCGGATGCCGTCTAAGCTCTGAAGGTTGGTTTTGCCCTGGTTCACGGAGGATTAAATATGCTGCTGTTGTGGATACTGGTTCTGGTTGTCGGGATAGCTTATTTAGCCCACCGTCGCATCGCCCCCCTGCCCGCCCTGTGCATCGTCGCTGCCTATATCGTCGCGATGGGGGCCTTCAGTCGCGCGCCAGGCTGGCTGCTGCTGGTTTTCTGGGTGTTGATTGCAGCCGTCGCGGCGCCGTTGTTGCTGCCCGACCTGCGTCGCAAATTCTTCAGCGCGCCGCTGTTCAGCTGGTTCCAGAAAACCCTGCCGCCAATGTCGCAAACCGAGCGCGATGCGATCGACGCCGGGACCGTGTGGTGGGATGGCGAACTGTTCAGCGGTCGCCCGGACTGGAACAAGTTGCTGTCCTATCCAAAAGTGCAGCTCAGTGAAGAGGAACAGGCCTTTATCGACGGCCCGACCGAAGAGCTCTGCGCCATGGTCACCGACTGGCAGATCGGGCAAGACATGGACCTGCCGCCCGAAGCCTGGACCCACATCAAGGAGAACGGCTTCTTCGCGCTGATCATCCCCAAAGAGTTTGGCGGCAAGGGCTTCTCGGCCTATGCCCACTCCCAGGTGGCGATGAAACTGGCAACCCGCAGTGGCGACCTCGCGTCGACCGTAATGGTCCCTAACTCGCTGGGCCCGGCCGAACTGCTGCTGCATTACGGCACCGACGAACAACGCAACCATTACCTGCCAAGGCTGGCCCGGGGTGACGATATCCCGTGCTTCGCATTGACCGGCCCACTGGCCGGCTCCGACGCTGGCGCCATGCCCGACACCGGGGTCATCTGCAAAGGCGAATGGGAAGGCAAGGAAACCCTCGGCCTGCGCCTCAACTGGGAAAAGCGCTACATCACGCTGGGCCCGGTCGCCACCCTCCTCGGCCTGGCCTTCAAGGCCTATGACCCGGACCATTTGCTGGGTGACAAGGAAGACCTGGGCATCAGCCTGGCGCTGATCCCGACCGACACCGCCGGTGTCGAGATCGGCCGCCGCCATCTGCCGCTGGGTGCCGCCTTCATGAATGGCCCGAACTCCGGCAAGGACGTCTTCGTGCCGCTGGACTTTCTCATCGGCGGCCAGGAAATGCTCGGCAAGGGCTGGATGATGCTGATGAACTGCCTGTCAGTCGGGCGTTCGATTTCCCTGCCGGCGGTCGGCACCGGCGCGGCCAAGTTCACCAGCCTGGTCACCGGTCAGTACGCGCAGGTTCGTGAGCAGTTCAACGTTCCACTGTCGGCGTTCGAAGGTATTCAGGAAGCCATGGCACGCATCGGCGGCAACGCCTGGATGATGGACGCCGCCCGAATGCTGACCGCCAACGCGGTGGACCTGGGCGAGAAACCGTCGGTGCTGTCGGCGATTCTCAAGTACCACCTCACCGAACGCGGCCGCGAGTGCATCAGCCACGCCATGGATGTTCACGGCGGCAAGGCGATCATCATGGGGCCGAACAACTACCTCGGTCGCAGCTGGAATGGCGCGCCCATTTTCATCACCGTGGAAGGCGCGAACATCCTCTCGCGCAACCTGATGATCTTTGGTCAGGGTGCCATTCGCTGCCATCCGTTCGTGCTGAAAGAAATGGCTCTCGCCGGCCGTGAAGACAAGGATCAGGCACTCACCGAATTCGATGGCCTGCTGCTCAAGCACATCGGTTTCGCCGTGAGCAACGCCGCCAGCACGCTGGTGTTGAACCTCGGCTTCGGGCACCTGGAACATTCGCCGGGTGACAAGCTCAGTCAGGGTTACTTCCGTGCGCTTAATCGACAGGCGGCTGCGTTTGCCATGCTTGCCGACCTCAGCATGATGTTGCTGGGCGGTGAACTGAAACGGCGCGAACGCCTGTCGGCGCGTCTTGGGGATGTGCTCAGCAACATGTACCTCGCCTCCGCCGCGCTCAAGCGTTACCACGACCTCGATTCGCCGGAGCACATGGAACCGCTGTTCAAGTGGGCCATGGAAGAAAGCCTTGGCCAGTCGGAGCGTGCGCTGGATGAATTGCTCAGCAACTTCCCGAACAAGGTGCTGGGTTGCCTGTTGCGGGTGATCGTGTTCCCGTTCGGCCGTCGCCACAAAGGTCCATCGGACAAACTCGGCGCCGAAGTCGCCGCAGTGATCGGGCGCGCCAAAGGCGATCCAACCCTCGAAGAATTGCTCGGCGGTTGCTACCGCCCGCAATCGGCAGACGACGCGGTCGGTGCCCTGCAACACGCCTGCAACCTGTTGAACGCAGCGCAGCCGTTACAGAAAAAACTGCACGTGGCGTTCAAGAGCGGTCAGGTCAAACCGGCGGCTGGGGAACATGTCATCGATGCAGCGCTGGAGGCTGGAGTGTTGCAAGCGGGTGAGGCGCAGTCCCTGCGTGATGCCGAAGCAGCGCGGCGCAAGGTCATCGACGTCGATGATTTCGACAAAGACGAACTGGCACTGGCCGACGGAAAGGTCCGCTGATCCTGTAAAAACGGGCGCAGGAGCTTTATACTCCTGCGCCCGTTTTGCTCTTGAGGACTTATCTCGTGTCCAACGTCGTTGCCGATCATCTTGTCTTGCTCGACCACTTGCGCAGCATCCTGGTCGCGGTAGGTGAGGCCGAACAGGTTCCCGAAGAAAGCCATGCCCTGTTCCTGGAGCGCTTCGATGAGCTGCGTGCGTTGCTGCCGGTCGACCCGATCGAAAGCCAATACCTGGGCCAGGACATTCTGTGCCAGGTGATCACCCGTTACCCGCAAATCGCCCACCTGGTCCCACGCGACCTGTTGTGGTACTTCGCCGGTGACTGCCTGCATTACATGCCCGATGATGAAATCGATTTGTACCAGGCACTGGAAGAGCGTCGTTTCGAAGCCGAACAGAACGACGAACCTTTCGACTGGAATCAGGAAAAACAGCTGCTGGCAATGTCGAACGACGAGCCGAAGCACTGATTACCGACTGGAATGCAAAGGGCCCGCATGGTTATTCATGCGGGCCTTTTTTATGGCATTGCCGAATAATGTGATGTCTGGCCGGGCCCTTCGCGAACAGACTCGCCCCTCTGTTTTGTGTCACTGCTATTGACCTGTCTAGACAACTCCATCCGTCGAAACAAATGGATATAAAAGTCTGTTTGTCATTTCTCCTGCTGTATCCTGCCCAAGCTTTTTAAAAGCGCGGATCTACCAGATCTATCAACAGACTTTGCGAGGAGCGCGAACCATGCACGAGATCCCTAATCTCCCCTTCCCAAGCCTGCACGAAACTGAGCAGACAACCACGCAACAAGCCGGTGCCCAACAGCCCGAGCCGAAAGAAGCCACTGAACGCCGCCAGGCCGACAGCGAAGACTGAAACACCTGCAATGCCAGACCGTGTGGAAAGCGCTAACATGCGCTTTCCACACCGCCTGAACCCTTGAGCTGCCCACCATGACCGACGACTTCACAGAGACCCAGGCCAGCGTCCTGATCGGCACCGCCGAGAAGATGATCGAGATCTGGAATCGCCTCCCCCCCGAGAAACAAGCCGCGTTGCTCGCCCGTTTCGGCACCGAAGAAAACGCCCTGGCCGCCCTGGTCACGACGCAACTGGTCGCCCCCGCAAAACCCTGATTAACCCCCCGCACGGCAAATAGTTTTACTTTTCCACGCCCCACGGACGCTCGCGCCGCTATCATAAGCTGCCTATCTATCCTGCTTTCCCGTGGACCTTTACCCATGTCTGAAAACCAGCGCCCCCTGGCGGTCACGCTGCAAGTCGTTTCCATCGTTCTCTTTACCTTCATCGGCTACCTGAACATCGGCATTCCCCTCGCCGTATTGCCCGGCTACGTCCACAGCGATCTCGGCTTCGGCGCAGTAATCGCGGGGCTGGTGATCAGCGTGCAATACCTGGCCACCCTGCTCAGCCGCCCTTATGCCGGGAAAATCATCGACAATAAGGGCAGCAAACTCGCGGTGATGTATGGTCTCGCCGGTTGCGGTTTGAGCGGCGTGTTCATGCTGATTTCAGCCTGGACCCAAAGCCTGCCGATGCTGAGCCTGATCAGCCTGCTGATCGGCCGCCTGGTGCTCGGCAGCGCGGAAAGCCTGGTGGGCTCCGGCTCGATTGGTTGGGGCATCGGCCGGGTCGGCGCGGCGAACACCGCCAAAGTCATCTCCTGGAACGGCATAGCGAGTTACGGCGCACTGGCAGTCGGCGCGCCGTTGGGTGTGTTGCTGGTCAGTCAACTGGGCTTGTGGAGCATGGGCGTGAGCATCGTGCTGCTGGCCGTCCTCGGCCTGGCACTGGCCTGGCCAAAAACCGCCGCGCCGATTGTGGTCGGTGAACGGCTGCCGTTCATGCATGTGCTGGGACGGGTGCTGCCCCATGGTTGCGGCTTGGCCCTGGGCTCGATCGGATTCGGCACCATCGCCACCTTCATCACGCTGTATTACGCCACACAGCACTGGGACAACGCGGTGCTGTGCCTGAGCCTGTTCGGCGCCAGTTTCATCGGCGCGCGATTGCTGTTCGGCAACCTGATCAACCGCCTCGGCGGCTTTCGCGTGGCGATTGCCTGCCTGTCGGTGGAAACCCTGGGGCTGCTGCTGCTGTGGCTGGCGCCGGATGCACATTGGGCACTGGCCGGTGCGGCATTGAGCGGTTTCGGCTTCTCGCTGGTGTTCCCGGCGCTGGGCGTGGAAGCGGTCAACCTGGTGCCGGCCTCCAGTCGCGGTGCTGCGGTCGGGGCTTACTCGCTGTTCATCGATTTGTCGCTGGGGATTACCGGGCCGCTGGCCGGTGCGATTGCTGCAGGGTTTAGCTTTGCCTCGATCTTCCTGTTCGCCGCGATTGCTGCATTGAGCGGTTTGGCGCTGAGCGTTTATTTGTACCGGCAGGCGCCGAAGCACTTGAGTGAAAAGTACCGCGAAGGGCGCGACGCTCGCTAGAAATCGATCTTGCCGCGCCCGGCCTTGATGCTGCCGCGCTTGGTCTTGGATTCCAGCCGACGTTTCTTCGAACCGAGGGTCGGCTTGGTCGGGCGGCGTTTCTTCTCGACTTTGGTGGCGCTGAGGATCAACTCGACCAGCCGCTCCAGCGCATCGGCGCGATTGGCTTCCTGCGTGCGGTATTGCTGGGCCTTGATAATCAACACGCCATCGCTGGTGATGCGACTGTCACGCAGCGCCAGCAGCCGTTCCTTGTAGAACTCGGGCAAGGACGAGGCCGGAATGTCGAAGCGCAGGTGCATGGCGCTGGAGACCTTATTGACGTTCTGCCCACCGGCGCCTTGCGCGCGGATGGCGGTCAACTCGATCTCGGCATCCGGCAGATGCACATTGTTGGAAATCACCAGCATGGAAAAGCGTCCGTATTCAGAACGCGCAGGATACCGCGAATGAACTGAAAGCATGCGGTCCCTGTAGGAGCGAGGCTTGCCCGCGATAGCAGTGTTGTCAGTCGACATCTTTGTTGCCTGACACGACCCCATCGCGAGCAGGCTCACTCCTACAGGGGGTTGTGTGAGGCCTGAAAACAACAAACCCGGCACATGGCCGGGTTTGTTGTTTCTGCGAGCTGCGCTTACTTCGCGTTTGCAGCCTGCAACGCATGCTGAGCGCTGCGCTTGTTCTTGATGCCGTAGCACACCCACATGAACGCGACCCAAACCGGAATCGCATACACCGAGATCTGGATGCCCGGGATCAACAGCATTACGCCGAGAATGAACACCACGAATGCCAGGCAGACGTAGTTCCCGTATGGGTACCACAGGGCCTTGAATAGCGGCGTCTGCTTGGTCTTGTCCATGTGCTGGCGGAACTTGAAATGCGAGAAGCTGATCATCGCCCAGTTGATCACCAGGGTGGCAACCACCAGCGACATCAGCAGTTCCAGCGCGTTTTGCGGGATCAGGTAGTTCAGCAACACCGCAATCAACGTCACCGCCGCCGAAGCGAGGATCGAACGCACCGGCACGCCGCGCTTGTCGATTTTCGCCAAGGCTTTCGGCGCATCGCCCTGCTCGGCCATGCCCAGCAGCATCCGGCTGTTGCAGTAAGTGCCGCTGTTGTACACCGACAGCGCCGCCGTCAGGACCACGAAGTTGAGGATGTGTGCGGCGGTGTCGCTGCCAAGCATCGAGAACACTTGCACGAACGGGCTGCCGCTGTAGGAATCACCCGACGCATTCAGGGTCGCCAACAGGCTGTCCCATGGCGTCAGCGACAGCAGGATGACCAGCGCACCGATGTAGAAAATCAGGATCCGGTAGATCACCTGGTTGATGGCTTTCGGGATCACGGTTTTCGGCTTGTCGGCTTCTGCTGCGGTGAAACCGAGCATTTCCAGGCCGCCGAAGGAGAACATGATGATCGCCATGGCCATCACCAGGCCGCTAACCCCGTTCGGGAAGAAACCGCCGTGGGCCCACAGGTTGGTCACCGAGGCTTGCGGGCCGCCGTGGCCGCTGACCAGCAGGTAGCTGCCGAGCGCGATCATGCCGACAATCGCCACGACCTTGATGATCGCGAACCAGAACTCGGCCTCGCCAAAGACTTTGACGTTGGCCAGGTTGATCAGGTTGATCAGGACGAAGAAGCCGGCGGCCGAGACCCAGGTCGGAATGTGTGGCGCCCAGTAGTGGATGTATTTGCCGACCGCAGTCAGCTCCGACATGCCCACCAGGATGTACAGGATCCAGCAGTTCCAGCCCGACAGGAAGCCGGCGAACCCGCCCCAGTATTTATGGGCGAAGTGGCTGAAGGAACCCGCCACAGGCTCTTCGACAATCATTTCGCCGAGCTGGCGCATGATCATGAAGGCAATGAAGCCGCAGATGGCGTAGCCGAGGATCATCGACGGGCCGGCAGATTTCAGTACACCGGCCGAGCCCAGGAACAGCCCGGTACCGATCGCGCCACCGAGGGCGATCAGTTGAATATGGCGATTTTTCAGGCCGCGTTTCAGCTCGCCTGAATGCGAGTTTTGTCCACTCATGAAAAGGGTCTCACGCAAGGTTTGATGATGTTCGTTAGACGTTGCTGCTCGGTTGCGATTTCAAGCAGCGCCGATCAAACCCCAGCGAAGGCAAAAGGAGTTCAGCGTTTTTACAACGGTCATGCGTCACCTGTTTGTTTTTATCTGTGACGAAATCGAACCCGACACGCTTGTGGCGCGGCGGAGTGAACAAGGCGGGTAGCCTTGAGGTTTGCGCAGATGCGCAGGAGGTCACAGTTAAAACGCGGCGCATTGTACACCTGTAACCCCCTGCTGCCAGACACCGCTGGATCAGCGCGTCGTTTGCCGGGATTGCCTGTGTCCGCCCCGAGGGTCTCGGGCGGCTGCAAAAACTGGGTCAGACCTTTGCGGGTCTTCGACGGGGACGACGAACAAATCGCCCTCGGGGGAGAAGTGGAGATGAGTCACGGCGTTCATTGCGCCTCCTTCTTGTTATGCACCTGCACGACAGGCATGGAGCGCATCTCACCCTGCCAGCGCCGTTGAAACAAGCGAGCCAGAGCCTTGCAGGGTGGTTGAGCGACGTGTATTCGGAAGGATTTCCTTACACACCTTCCGTGGACGTCAATCCAAGGGCTCAGAGGCGAAAATCCGTCAGCTTTTCTTTACAAGCCGTAACGCACACTTTCCAAATCAGATCAATCCGTAGGACGACTGCAAATTGACGTTAGGAAGCTTCCTAAGGAAAAGGTCGAGTTAGTTTTTTGTTTTTAATCGATAAACAGGCCCTCAGAAAACAGAATAAAAAGTTCAAACAAATCTAATTTGATTATTTTTTTGCAATTTAAAAAGCTCTGGACTAGGTTTTCAGCGACTTGCCGAGACGCATCGACCGGCAAGTTGGCACGTTATTCAATGACTGAAAAACGCGCCGCTGCACTTACCGAAAAAGTCATCTAGGAGATTCACAATGCAAGCACTTGAAAAAGACTTGGAAACTGAACTGCAACTGGACGATTGGTTTGAAGCACCGACCCATGAAGCCGCCGTTGAAATGATGCAAGCCGATGCGGTTGTTCCGTTCGGCACGGCGATGTGGCCTCTGTAAGGCCCACCCGGCAGGCACGATCCGGCCGGTTGTGCCTGCCACTTTTTCTCGGTTTGTCAGGGAGGACTACATGGATAAGCAACGCGCCATATCGCATTTCCTTTACTACCTCGAACACCACCCTGCCGTTGCCGGCATCAACCCGGCAAAGGTCTTGCTCGGCCACACCGCTGATTACGAGGCACTGACCGGCGCCATCGCCGAACAGGCCAGTGACAGCCAGCCCTTCCTTTTCAGCACCCTGCGCCTGGACATCGAGCCGACAGAAAAGCTGGCCCAGGCGATTGCCGAAAGCGATCTGTACATTTTCTTCTACGACTCTTCCACCCTGCCCAATCCTCGCCCCGACGGCCCGGAGTTTGTCCGTGCGCTGCAAGGTGTAATGGCCGAGAACTGGAAGAAGTCGCTGCTGTTCAAGGATTACGGCGATTACTTCTACGACACTTTCAGCGTCACTCCGCAGCGCATAGCGGGTTTGAACAGCCACTTGATCCAGCGCATGTCTCACGCGACAACGTTGAGTTTCAAAGATGATCACGGCTCGTGGTTTGAAACACCGCTGAACAGCATCAAGAAGTGGACCGACATCAACGGCATCGGCAACTTTGATTTGGCCCCCGGTGAAATTGCCACGCACAGCGAAGCGATCAACGGCCGGGTGAAGTTCATGGGGACCTTCCTCAGCACCATTCCGTTTGCCCGCAAGTACGGGGTGCTGGATTCGCCGCTGGAGTTGTGGATCGAGAACTCGACCATCCACAAGATCGCCACGGAAGTGCCGGGACTGGAACATGATTTCAACAAGTACCTGGAGGCCAATCCGTCGAACCGGCGCATTGAGGAATTGGGAATCGGCACCAATGAAGGCGTGAAGGCGCTGTATGCCCGAAATGCCGGGTTCGAAGAGCGCCATTGCGGGCTGCATCTGGGGTTGGGTGGTGGGGCCAAGGGCAGCCATCATCTGGACCTGATCTTCTCCAGCGGCGTGTTGGCGCTGGATGATGAGCCGGTGTTTGATGGGCGGTTTGTTTTCTAAGCAACATGAACCCTGTGGCGAGGGAGCTTGCTCCCGTTCGACTGCGCAGCAGTCGCAAAACCTGCCGCCACGATTTGCATGACACACCGGGGTAGAGGGTTTGGGGCCGCTTCGCGACCCAACGGGAGCAAGCTCCCTCGCCACAGGTTTATCTGCATTCTGAAGACCGGCTTTTGCCAGACCAAAAAAAACGCCAACCCGAGGGTTGGCGTTTTTTATTCGGTGCTTACCGATTACTCAGGCTTGCGACGACCAAAGCCCGGACGCTGGCCCGAACCGGCTGGCGCACCACGGCGTTTGCCTGATGGCGCATCCTTGTCGACCAGAACGATGCCTGGGCGCTTCTTCGCCGGTGCCTTGGCCGGGCGCTTGGTGTCGGAAGGACGGTCTGCCACTGGCGTACCGCGACCCGACTCACCACGAGACTCGCCACGACCGGCTGGAGCACCGCGATCACTGCGACCACCACTTGGAGCACCACGGCCTTCGCCACGTTCAGTGCGACCGTTGGCCGGACGCGGCGTGCGTGGACCGCGCTCGCCATCAGCGCGTGGCGCTGCTGGTTTGCGGGCTGGACGCTCGCCTTCGATTTGCGGTTCACGGGAGTCACGCGGCGTAGCAGCGGTCTGGTTGCCGATGGCAGGACGCAACGAACGCACGCGCTCGGTCTTGCCCATTGGACGCGACGATTTACGCTGCATGCGGTCGAGCTTGTCTTTGCTCTTGGCGTTCATTTGCGGCATGGCCACTGGGGTCAGGCCGACTTCAGCACTCAGAATGTCGACTTCGTACTGGCTCATTTCGCGCCAGCGGCCCATCGGCAGGTCGGAGTTGAGGAACACCGGACCGAAACGCACGCGCTTCAGACGGCTGACCACCAGGCCCTGGGATTCCCACAGACGACGAACTTCACGGTTGCGACCTTCCATCACCACGCAGTGGTACCAGTGGTTGAAACCTTCGCCACCAGGTGCTTGCTTGATGTCGGTGAACTTGGCCGGGCCGTCTTCGAGGACGACGCCTGCTTTCAGACGCTCGATCATTTCGTCATCGACTTCACCACGGACACGTACCGCGTATTCACGGTCCATTTCGTAGGACGGGTGCATCAGGCGGTTGGCCAGCTCACCGTCGGTGGTGAACATCAGCAGGCCGGTGGTGTTGATGTCCAGGCGACCGATGTTGATCCAGCGACCTTCTTTCGGGCGCGGCATCTTGTCGAAAACGGTCGGACGGCCTTCCGGATCAAGGCGGGTGCAGATTTCACCGTCGGGCTTGTTGTACATGATCACGCGGCGTACCGACTCGGCGGCTTCTTCGCGCTTGATCACCTTGCCATCAATGGTGATGGCGTCGTGCATGTCGACGCGCTGCCCAAGGGTGGCGTCTTTGCCATTGACCTTGATGCGGCCGTGGCTGATCCAGGCTTCCACGTCACGGCGCGAGCCGACGCCGATACGGGCGAGGACTTTCTGCAGTTTTTCGCCTGCTGGGCCGATTTCCTGGTCGTCTTTCTGGTCGTTGATACTCATCTGGGCACCTCCCGGTGTGGTCTGTTCAGGCGGCCCTGAATTGAGCGTCCTGAAGCGATGTAAAACTGGGTACTTTGGCAAAGGGATCGCCAAAGGGTCGCGAATCATACGCTCATGGAAGCGTTCGCGCATCAGAGACTAGCTGATGAATGGAGACTTACTTGCCTTTCCGCCGACCGGCGGCGCCAAGTTTGATCAACCGCAGCGACGCTTCGGCCAGCACCGTGCGCTTGTCGGACTTGTCGAGTTTCTTCCAGGCCCTGATCTCGCGCTTGCTGCGGCCGCAGCCGAGGCAGATGTCATCGGTGAATTTGCAGACGCTGATGCAGGGGTCTTTGGTTGAGCTCATCAAATTCTCCAGGCAACACAGAACCCCTGTAGGAGCGAGCCTGCTCGCGATGAGGGAGTGTCAATCGACATCGTTTTGCCTGACCCACCGCTATCGCGAAACAGGTCACTCCCTCAGGGGGAATCGGCGTCCGGGTCAGTCGTCGAATTCGCGGCGTTCGGCTTCGATGGCTTCGGCCAGAGCCCGGGCTTCGGCCTCTTCGTCGCTCAATTCGGGTTCGGGTTTGTGCTGTTCGAGGGCAGCCACAGCAGCCAGAAGTTTCTCCCGCGCTTCGGAGACGCCCAGCACGTCATCTTCCAACTCTTCTTCCGGTTCTTCTTCGACTGTGGCTTCAGGCTCGACTTGAAGTTCAACTTCGATTTCAGGCTCAGGCTGATCCAGCACCTCCTCGGAATCCGTCACCGCACTATCACGCAGGATGTCATCGAAGTCGGTCTTGAGCCCCTCTTCCATGGTGTCCAGTTCCAGCAACAGCGTATGGAAACTGGTCTCCTCCTTGGGTTCTTCCGGTTCGGCACTGGCATCCGCCAGTTCCTGCAAGCCTGCCGGTACCGGCGCGTCGTCAAAATCGAGCACCGGATCAGGCTCCAGCTCTCGCAACTCAGCCAGTGGCGGCAAATCGTCGAGGTTCTTCAGGTTGAAGTGGTCGAGAAACGCCTTGGTGGTGGCGAACATCGCCGGTTTGCCAGGCACGTCGCGGTACCCGACGATACGAATCCACTCGCGTTCCAGCAGGGTCTTGACGATGTGACTGTTGACCGCCACGCCCCGCACGTCCTCGATCTCGCCCCGGGTGATCGGCTGGCGATAGGCGATCAAGGCGATGGTTTCGAGCATGGCGCGGGAATAACGCTGCGGACGTTCTTCCCACAAACGGCCAACCCACGGCGAGAACTTTTCGCGGATCTGCAGGCGATACCCGGAGGCCACTTCCTTCAGCTCGAAGGCGCGGCCGTCGCAGGACTTGGCCAGAATCGTCAGGGCTTTCTTGAAGACTGGCGGCTCAGGGCGCTCGCCCTCTTCGAAGAGTTCGAACAGGCGTTCAAGCGATTGCGGTTTTCCCGAGGCCAACAGAAAGGCTTCAAGCAATGGCGCCAGCTCGCGGGGTTCAGTCAGGTTCATGATTCAACTCGTTATTCGGCTCGGGCTCGCACGTGGATCGCCGCGAACGGCTCATTCTGCACCAGCTCGACCAAAGATTCCTTGACCAGTTCGAGGATCGCCATAAAGGTCACCACCACCCCCAGGCGTCCTTCTTCAGCGGTGAACAGCTCGACAAAGGGCACGAAACCGCCGCCCTTGAGCCGGTCCAGCACATCGCTCATGCGTTCGCGGGTGGACAATGCCTCGCGACTGACCTGGTGACTTTCGAACATGTCGCCACGGCGCAGGACTTCGGCCATGGACAGCAGCAGCTCTGACAAACGCACGTCCGGCAACAGCTTGCGCGCCCGCGCTTCCGGGGCATCCAGTTTGGGCACCACCACGTCACGCCCGACGCGAGTCAGGCCATCGATGCCTTCGGCCGCCGCCTTGAAGCGTTCGTATTCCTGCAAGCGACGGATCAGTTCGGCGCGCGGGTCATCTTCTTCGTCTTGGATGGTTTCGGCCCGCGGCAACAGCATCCGCGACTTGATCTCGGCCAGCATCGCGGCCATCACCAGGTACTCGGCGGCCAGTTCCAGGCGCACCGACTGCATCAGCTCGACATAGCCCATGTACTGGCGAGTGATTTCCGCCACGGGAATGTCGAGGATGTTGATGTTCTGCTTGCGGATCAGGTACAGCAGCAGGTCGAGGGGCCCCTCGAAGGCTTCGAGAAACACTTCGAGCGCATCCGGCGGGATGTACAGGTCCAGCGGCATTTCCATGACCGCCTGGCCATAGACCATGGCGAAGGGCAGCTCTTGCTGGGCGCCGGCCTGACTGTCGACAACGGGTTCTACTGCAGACATCTACGCCTCGGCCATGAACGGCGTAGGGTCGCCGCAACCGACGCGGATCACTTCCGGCTCGCCGTCGGCGAGGTTGATCACGGTGGACGCCTTGATCCCGCCGAAACCACCATCGATGATCAGGTCGACCTGATGCTCAAGCAATTGGCGCATTTCGTAAGGATCGCTCATCGGATCGGTGTCGCCGGGCATGATCAGGGTCACGCTCATCAAGGGCTCGCCGAGCTCTTCCAGCAGCGCCAGGGCAATCGGATGGCTCGGCACTCGCAGGCCGATAGTGCGTTTTTTCGGGTGCAACAACAGCCGCGGGACTTCGCGGGTGGCGTTGAGAATGAAGGTGTAAGGCCCCGGCAGGTGCGCCTTGAGCAAGCGGAAGGTGCCCGTGTCGATCTTGGCGAACACCCCCAGTTGCGACAGGTCGCTGCAAATCAGCGCGAAGTTGTGCTTTTCATCCAGCCCACGCAAACGGCGCACGCGATCCACGGCATTCTTGTCGCCGATCTGGCAACCAATGGCGTAGGACGAGTCAGTGGGATAAATCACCACCCCGCCGCCACGGATGATTTCGACAGCCTGTTTGATCAGGCGCGCTTGCGGGTTTTCCGGATGAATCTGGAAAAATTGACTCACATTCTCTACCTGTTCAGACGGCGGCAATAATTGGGTCATGTTTGAATCGACACCACAGTGGTGGCAGATCCTCCGGGAGCGGGCGGTACTCGCCGATCTCGGACCAGCCTCCAGGGCCATGAAAATCACTGCCGGCGCTGACCAGCAGACCGAACTCGCGGGCAAGAATCGCCAGGCTGCCCACTTGCTCGGCGGGCTGATGGCCATTGACCACTTCAATTGCGTGGCCCCCGGCTTGAATATAGTCAGAAATCAGGCGGCGACGCTTGCTGCGAGTGAAATCGTAGTGCCACGGATGCGCCAGGCTGACCCAGGCTTTCGCGGCTCGTAGCGTTTCGACCGTGTCTTCCAGGGTCGGCCAATGCTGCTTGACGTCGCCCAGCTTGCCAGCGCCCAGCCACTTACGGAACGCTTCAGCGCGATCCTTGACGAAACCTTCACGCACCATCCAGTCGGCGAAATGCGGACGGGCCGGCGCATTGCCGCTGTCGCCCAGTTCCTGCTGGATCGCCCGGGCACCTTCCAGCGCGCCGGGCATGCCTTTCAATGCCAGCTTGCGGCTTATTTCTTCGGACCGTAGCCAGCGGCCATCGTGCAATTTGGCGATCGCCTCGACCAACGGTTCGGCATTGACATCAAATCCGTAGCCGAGCACATGAATGGTCGCGCCGCCCCAGGTGCAGGACAATTCGACACCGTTGACCAGTTGCATCCCCAGCGAGGTCGCCGCACTGCGGGCCTCATCGAGGCCCTCGAGGGTGTCGTGATCGGTCAAGGCCAGGACTCGCACGCCTTTCTCGAACGCACGCGCCACCAGGACAGCAGGCGCGAGAGCGCCATCGGAGGCAGTGCTATGGCAGTGCAA
Organism: Pseudomonas sp. PS02303; assembly: GCF_029959925.1. Lineage (NCBI taxonomy): Bacteria > Pseudomonadati > Pseudomonadota > Gammaproteobacteria > Pseudomonadales > Pseudomonadaceae > Pseudomonas > Pseudomonas sp. PS02303. Next base: position 2,320 of record NZ_JASCOM010000109.1, on the reverse strand, counting down.
ATCAACATTCACGGGGATGTGTTACCTCAAATCAGCTGGCGCTATCGCGCGCCCATATGTTTGTTATTATGCCGCCACATCCTGCTTCTGGCTGCCACTGTGAAACAATTCATCGATTTCATCCCGCTCCTGCTGTTTTTCATCGTTTTCAAAATTGATCCACGGGTCGTCGACATCGGCGGTCATCAACTGACTGTAGGCGGTATTTACAGCGCCACCGCGATGCTGATCATCAGCTCCCTGGTGGTTTACGGTGCGCTGTTCATCAAGCAGCGCAAGTTGGAAAAGAGCCAATGGCTGACCCTCATCGCCTGCCTGGTCTTCGGTAGCCTGACCCTGGCGTTCCACAGCGAAACCTTCCTGAAGTGGAAAGCGCCGGTGGTCAACTGGCTGTTCGCCCTGGCGTTCATTGGCAGCCACTTCATCGGCGAGCAACTGCTGATCAAGCGCATCATGGGCCACGCACTGACCCTGCCGGACCAGGTCTGGACGCGACTGAACATCGCCTGGATCGGCTTTTTCCTGTTTTGCGGTGCTGCCAACCTGTTCGTCGCGTTCACGTTCCAGAGCTACTGGGTCGACTTCAAAGTCTTCGGCAGCCTGGGCATGACGTTGCTGTTCCTGGTCGCACAGGGCATTTACCTGTCCCGCCACCTGCACGACGCCGATACCACCACGCCAAAAACCGAGGACTGACATGCTTTACGCAATCATTGCCACAGACGTCGCCAACTCCCTGGAAGCCCGCCTGGCCGCACGGCCTGCCCACCTTGAGCGCCTGCAAGTGCTCAAGGGCGAAGGTCGTATCGTATTGGCCGGCCCGCACCCGGCGGTCGACAGCAATGATCCGGGCGCGGCGGGTTTCACCGGCAGCCTGATCGTCGCCGAGTTCGATTCCCTGAGCGCCGCCCAGGCCTGGGCAGATGCGGATCCGTACATCGCCGCGGGCGTCTACGCCAACGTTTCGGTCAAGCCGTTCAAGCAAGTCCTGCCGTAAATCGCGCCCGCGCGATGAACCTTGCCGGTTCATCGCGCGCTCAACGCTCATTATTCTCGTTCGCCGGCCGACAACCTGCCCAATACTCGTATTGGAATCAGGAGTGGCGATGCGCAAAGGTCCGTTGTGTCTGATGTTGGTGACGTTGTCGATGGTAGCGCCGGCCCATGGTGAAGAAAGCGCCGAGGGCGGCAGTACGACGCCGCTGTCGCTGAGCGCCGGCAGCCAGATCACCGAGTTGCAGCAGCGCTTGAAGGTAAGCGAGCAGCAACGGGAAGAACTGAGCAAACAACTGCAAAATACCGACAGTGAACGCGAAAGCGCTCAGCTGGGCCGGTTGCGCCAAGAGAACCAGCGCCTCAAGCTGCAACTCAAGGAAGCCCAGGCGAGCAATCCGCTGCCACGTCTGCTGACTGATCAGCAGCAATGGTTCGTAATCGGTGGTGGAGTTGCGCTATTGGCCCTGCTCTGCGGTATCTTCGCCAGTGGTGCCACCAGAAAACGTCGGCAATGGCTAAATTGAGTGAGTAATGAGCGAGCTGTTATTAATTGATGATGACCAGGAGCTGTGCGAGCTCCTGAGCAGTTGGCTGAGCCAGGAAGGCTTTCAGGTCCGTGCCTGCCACGACGGCCAGAGTGCTCGCCGTGCGCTGGCCGAAACCTCCCCTGCCGCCGTGGTGCTGGACGTGATGCTGCCGGATGGCAGCGGTCTGGAATTGCTCAAGCAATTGCGCAGCGACCATCCGGACCTGCCGGTGCTGATGCTGTCTGCGCGTGGCGAACCACTGGATCGCATCCTCGGCCTGGAACTCGGCGCCGACGATTACCTGGCCAAGCCGTGCGACCCGAGGGAACTGACAGCCCGTCTGCGCGCCGTACTGCGCCGCAGTCATCCGACGGCGGTGTCCAGCCAGCTCGAACTGGGCGACCTGTGCTTCAGCCCGGTGCGTGGCGTGGTCAGCATCGACGAACAGGAATTCACCCTGACCGTCTCCGAAAGCCGTCTGCTCGAAGCCCTGCTCAAGCAACCCGGCGAGCCGCTGGACAAACAGGACCTGGCGCAAATCGCCCTCGGCCGCAAGCTGACCCTGTACGACCGCAGCCTGGACATGCACGTCAGCAACCTGCGCAAAAAAATCGGCCCACACCCCGACGGCCGCCCGCGCATCGTTGCCCTGCGTAGCCGCGGTTACTACTACAGCCTCTGAGCACCTGGAAGAACCGGATAGGAGCAACCTGTGGCGAGGGAGCTTGCTCCCGCTGGACTGCGCAGCAGGCCTTCTTTTGGGGCCGCTTCGCAGCCCGACGGGAGCAAGCTCCCTC
>NZ_JASCOM010000108.1:0-20252 GCF_029959925.1 Pseudomonas sp. PS02303 | reverse complement strand
TTTCCTTTGCAACTTCAACCACTTGCGCTTCCGATCTCTCGTTAGCGGGAGGCGAATTCTACAGCGTTACTCGCTGCTGTCAACACCTCTTTTTCTCCGCTTTCGACCGAGAAGATCGAACCGTCAACCAAGCCAAACAACCCCGCCTGATCAACTCCTTCTGGGCCTCGATGACCTGAAGCAACTCGCTGTCGAAAACTGCGTAACTCTTTGTTTACCAAGGAGTTTTCCGTTTCGACTGCGCCGGAAGTGGGGCGAATTATAGACTTCCAGAATCTGCCGTCAACACCTATTTATGCTTTTCTTGCAGAAGGCGCTTTTTTGGCTATTAAACGCGGGATTCGACGGGCCACAGGCGGAATGCGCAACACTAATAGCAGCGCACCTATAGAAGCATAGATCGCCCATTCCTTGAGATCGGCACGAACGATCCACAACATATGCAGCAATCCAAGCCCGAGAATGACATACACCAGCCGATGCAGCTTCTTCCAACGAACACCCAGCCGGCGCTGACTGTAACGATTAGAAGTCATCGCCAATGCCAATAAACAGAGAAACCCCAACGTCCCGACAATGATGTACGGCCGTTTGCGCAACTCAACACCCAGCTGCGACCAATCAAATCCAAGAATGAACGCCGTGTAGCCGCTCAGATGCAGAACCACATAAGCGAAACACCACAACCCCAGCTGCCGGCGCACAGCGATCCACCCCGCCCAACCGGTGAGTTTCTGCAGAGGCGTCATGCTTAACGTTATTAGCAGCAGGATAAGCGTCCCCAGCCCCAGCCGATCAACCAGGACCTTGCCCGGATCGGGACCCAACACATCCTGCCAGGCCTGATACAACCAAAGCAGCGGCCAGACCGCCGCCGCTACAAAGACGCCAATTCGCCAAAACGGATAACGCATCAGTAGTTCTTCCGCAGATCGAGCCCTGTATAGAGAGAAGCGACTTCATCCGAGTAGCCGTTGAACATCTGTGTGTCCCGAACATTGGGCTTGAACAGGCCGCTCGGCAAACGACGCTCACGAGCCTGAGTCCAGCGCGGGTGATCAACTGTAGGGTTCACGTTGGCGTAAAAGCCGTATTCATCCGCGGCAATGCTCTGCCAGGTGGTTTTCGGCTGTTCGCTGACCAGACTGATCCGCACGATGGATTTGACGCTCTTGAAGCCATACTTCCAGGGCACCACCAAACGCAGAGGCGCCCCGTTCTGATTCGGCAGTTCACGCCCATACATGCCCACCGCAAGAATGGCCAACGGATTCATCGCCTCATCCAGGCGCAAACCCTCTACATAGGGCCACTCGATCAAGGCAAAACCAGAGCGCTGCCCAGGCATGCTCTTGGGATCTTGCAGCGTTTCAAAGCGGATGAACTTGGCCTTCGATGTCGGCTCGACTTGCTTCAGCAACGCCGAAAGAGGAAAACCAATCCAGGGAATAACCATCGACCAGGCCTCGACACAGCGAAGACGATAAATACGCTCCTCTAGCTGATAGGGCTTCATGAAGTCTTCCAGCGCATACCGCCCCGGCTTACCTACCTCTCCATCCACCACCACGGTCCAAGGCTCAGTCTTCAGCGAACCGGCATTGGCGGCAGGGTCGCCTTTATCAGTGCCGAACTCGTAGAAGTTGTTGTAGTGGGTCGCATCCTTGAATGGCGTGATCGCCTCATCCTTGACGTTGACTGCCCCCCATTTAGTAGCAGGAAGCTTTTCGGCAAACCAGGAAGGCGCCTTGCCTGGCTCGACATCTGCGTAACGAGCGGCTTCGTCAGCACTGGCCCAGCGCGGCAGACTGCTCACGGCCAGACCGGCAACGGCTGCACCCAGTAGATTGCGTCGAGAAAGATAGAAGGATTCAGGCGTGACGTCCGACTCGTGACAGTCAGACGCTTTGGGGACTTTGATCAGCATGGCAACTCCGCAGCATTGGAGGACAGATGCACCAATAGACTGCGGAGTATGAGGGAAATTACATCACTCGGCGTTTTTGTGCCGACGAAGATGCAACAGGTATTGCACCGGACCAGACGCCGCGTAAGCGAGGAAAACCAGCAGTAGAATGCGCGGCGGATCACTGAAGACCACGGCAAACACCAGGACTACCGCGAGGATCGCGACAAAGGGCACTCGCCCCTTCAAGTCCAGCTCCTTGAAGCTGTTGTACTTGATGTTGCTGACCATCAGCATGCCGGCGGCGGCCACCATCAGCGCAACCAGGAACGACATCTTGGAACCCTGAATGCCGTAGTCACTGAACGCCCAGACAATCCCCGCGACAACACCCGCTGCAGCCGGACTGGCCAGACCGATGAAGTAGCGTTTATCCGCGGTGCCGACTTGCGTATTGAAGCGTGCCAGGCGCAACGCTGCACCCGCGACATAGATGAAGGCAACCATCCAGCCGACCTTGCCCATGTCGCCCAACGCCCAGCCAAACGCCAGCAACGCCGGCGCGACACCAAAGGCGACCATGTCCGACAGCGAATCGTACTCGGCGCCGAAGGCACTCTGGGTATTGGTCATGCGGGCAACGCGACCATCAAGGCCGTCGAGCACCATGGCGACGAAAATCGCAATCGCGGCAAACGCAAAATACTTGCTCGCGCCAATCGAATCACCGGCACTCAACGCACTCTGGGCGCTCATCGAGCTGATGATGGAATAAAACCCTGCGAACAGGTTCGCGGTGGTGAACAGATTCGGCAGAAGATAGATACCACGATGCCGGACTTTACGACCTTCAGCGTCATGCCCTTCCTCGATGTGTTCATCGATGGGCAGCAGGCTTTCGGCGTCAGAAGCCTTGTTTGGCTCTTCGGGACGTTCGCTCATGGACATTACCTTGCAACGGGGTGGAAAGTTTCGACAGGTGTCTGGGACGACGGTTCGGCCGCAAACGATGCAGCTTTATACCAGAACCTTTCAGCCCAAACGAAAAAACGCGGCCTAAGCCGCGTTTTTCGTACAAGTGCGCGACTTAGTTTTTAGCTTTGTCGACGATCTTGTTGGCACCGATCCACGGCATCATGGAGCGCAGTTGCTCGCCGATGATTTCGATACCGTGAGCGGCGTTGTTACGACGCTTGGCGGTCATCGAAGGATAGCCGGTCGCGCCTTCGCTGATGAACATCTTGGCGTATTCGCCGTCCTGAATACGTTTCAGGGCGTTGCGCATAGCCTGACGGGACTCCGCGTTGATCACTTCCGGACCCGTCACGTACTCGCCGTATTCAGCGTTGTTGGAGATCGAGTAGTTCATGTTGGCGATACCGCCTTCGTACATGAGGTCAACGATCAGCTTCAGTTCGTGCAGGCATTCGAAGTAGGCCATTTCCGGCGCGTAGCCAGCTTCAACCAGGGTTTCGAAACCGGCTTTGACCAGCTCAACGGTACCGCCGCACAGAACGGCTTGTTCGCCGAACAGGTCGGTTTCGGTCTCGTCCTTGAAGGTGGTTTCGATGATGCCGGTACGACCGCCACCGACGCCTGCGGCGTAGGACAGTGCAACGTTTTTGGCGTTGCCCGAAGCATCCTGATAGATAGCGATCAGGTCAGGGATACCGCCGCCTTTGACGAACTCGGAACGCACGGTGTGGCCCGGTGCTTTCGGCGCGATCATGATCACGTCGAGGTCAGCACGCGGAACAACCTGGTTGTAGTGGATCGCGAAGCCGTGGGAGAAGGCCAGGGTGGCGCCTTTCTTGATGTTCGGCTCGATTTCGTTCTTGTACAGGGCAGACTGGAACTCGTCCGGGGTCAGGATCATGACCAGGTCGGCAGCTGCAACAGCGGAAGCAACGTCGGTCACTTTCAGGCCGTGAGCTTCGGCTTTGGCAACAGTGGCCGAACCTTTGCGCAGACCGACAGTCACGTCAACGCCGGAGTCTTTCAGGTTGCACGCCTGAGCGTGGCCCTGGGAACCGTAACCGATGATGGCAACTTTCTTGCCCTGGATGATCGACAGGTCGCAGTCTTTTTCGTAATAAACTTTCATGAAATTCCCCTATATATCCAGGCCGTTCAGGCCGTTCGCTAATTTGGTTTAGATGCTGAGTACTTTGTCGCCGCGAGCGATACCGGTTACGCCGCTACGGACGGTTTCCAGGATCGAGGCGGTGCCAATGGACTGAATGAAGCTGTCGAGCTTGTCGCTGGTACCGGTCAATTGAACGGTATAAACGCTGGCGCTGACATCGACGATCTGTCCACGGTAAATATCGGTGGTGCGCTTGATCTCGGCGCGCTGGGCGCCGGTAGCCTTGACCTTGACCAGCATCAGTTCGCGCTCGATGTGAGCGCTCTCCGACAGGTCGACCAGTTTGACCACTTCGATCAGCTTGTTCAGGTTTTTGGTGATCTGCTCGATGATTTCATCGTGGCCGACAGTGGTCAGCGTCAGACGCGACAAGGTCGGATCTTCGGTAGGGGCCACGGTCAGGCTTTCGATGTTGTAGTTGCGCTGCGAGAACAGGCCGACTACACGAGACAGAGCGCCGGGTTCGTTTTCCAGAAGCAGGGAAATAATATGTCGCATGATTAAGTACGCTCCGTCTTGCTCAGCCACATATCGCGCATGGAGCCGTCTTTGATCTGCATCGGGTAGACGTGTTCAGCTGCGTCGACCTTGATGTCGATGAACACCAGACGATCCTTCATCGCGAAGGCTTGCTCCATCATCGGCTTCAAATCCTTCAAGTCCGTGATGCGCATGCCGACGTGACCATAGGCTTCAGCCAACTTGACGAAGTCCGGCAACGATTCCATGTAGGAGTGCGAGTGACGCGCGCCGTAGCTCATGTCCTGCCACTGGCGGACCATGCCGAGCACGCCGTTGTTGAGCAGGATGATCTTCACCGGCAGGTCATGTTGCAGGCAAGTGGACAGCTCCTGGATGTTCATCTGGATGCTGCCTTCACCGGTCACGCAAGCCACATCGGCTTCCGGGAAGCTCAGTTTGACGCCCATTGCTGCCGGGAAACCGAAGCCCATCGTGCCCAGGCCACCGGAGTTGATCCAGCGATTAGGCTTGTTGAAGCGGTAGTATTGCGCCGCGAACATCTGGTGCTGACCCACGTCGGACGCAATGTAGGCATCGCCCTTGGTCACTTCGTGCAGGGTTTCGATAACGGTTTGCGGCTTGATGATGCTGCCGTCCCCTTTGTTGTAAGGGAACATGTCGCGATCACCGCGCCACTCTTCAACCTGCTTCCACCAGGCAGCCACCGAGTCCTTGTTCGGGGTCTCGCCGATTTCCTTGAAGGTAGCGACCATCTCGGTCAGTACGCTTTCCACCGGGCCTACGATAGGAACGTCGGCCTTGATGGTTTTGGAGATCGAAGCCGGGTCGATGTCGATGTGGATGATCTTGGCGCTTGGGCAGAACTTCGATGCACCGTTGATAACACGGTCATCGAAACGCGCGCCAACGGCCATGATCACGTCCGCATGGTGCATCGCCAGGTTGGCGGTGTAGCTGCCGTGCATACCGAGCATGCCAAGGAACTGACGGTCGCTGCCCGGATAGGCGCCGAGGCCCATCAAGGTATTGGTGACCGGCACGTTCAGCAGTTGCGCCAGTTCGGTCAATGGCGCGGAGCCATTGCCCAGAATGACGCCGCCGCCGGCATAGATGATCGGCCGCTTGGCCGCCAACAGCATTTCCACCGCTTTGCGGATCTGGCCCGAATGGCCACGAACCGCTGGGCTGTAGGAGCGCAGCTTGGCTTTTTTCGGGAAGATATATTCGAACTTCTCGGCCGGGTTGGTCATGTCTTTCGGAATGTCGACAACGACAGGACCAGGACGACCCGATTGCGCGAGGTAGAAAGCCTTTTTCATGATCTCCGGGATTTCCGAAGCATGCTTGATCATGAAACTGTGTTTCACGATCGGCCGGGAGATACCGATCATATCGGTTTCCTGGAAGGCATCGGTCCCGACCATGGTGCTAGGCACCTGGGCGGTCAGGATCACCATCGGAATCGAGTCCATGTACGCGGTAGCAATGCCGGTAATGACGTTGGTCGCACCGGGACCGGAGGTCACCAGTACAACGCCTGCCTTGCCGGTGGCGCGCGCATAGCCGTCAGCCATGTGAGTGGCAGCCTGCTCATGACGAACGAGAATATGTTGAACGGCTGGTTCTTTGAACAGCGCGTCGTAGATATGCAATGCGGCACCACCTGGGTACCCATAGATATATTTAACGCCTTCGTCACGCAAAAAGCGGACGAGCATCTCACCGCCAGATAAAAGCTCCACGTTGCTCACCTCTAAAACGCCAGAATACCGCCCACATAAACGGGGACGGGTCTTAATAGGTTTACTTCTCAGCAGAGCATGAGCGACGGTGGTCGCCGACTACGTCAGCACTGACTGAGCAAGTATTGGGATCGTCCCAAGTGTTGCGGGCCTTTCCCACCCAGCGCGAGGTAACGCGTTGCGGGTGTAACAGGTCGGCGCGGATGTGCGCCTCATGATCTGCTGAGTGGGTCTGCTTCTGGCAGTCCCTCTACAGCGGACTTTGGATTCTTCTGTTTCGTCCTCTGCAAGTCAAGCCGTCTATGTGCTTTATTGAAGTAAGCACATGAGAAAGCAAGAAAAAACCGCTAAACCGCAACTGTGTTAGCTTCAATTGCGCAACTCTGGCAAGGAAATGGCATGCGAACGTTCTTAATGGTCACTTTGCTGATCAGCCCTTTGTGTATGGCCGCTCAGATCTATAAATGGGTCGACGCCCAAGGCGTTACCCACTTCGACGCGCAACCGCCTCAAGGCCAGGAGGCCACCACCGTGGTGACGCCCTCCCCGCCTGCCGGCAAACCCGCCGCACCAACGCGCAGCACGGCGATTGGCGATCAACAGGCCATCGACAACACAGTGAAAAAGCAGGTTGCCGAGCAGCAAGCCCAGCTAAAGGTATTCTGCGAGCAGGCGCGAACGAACCTGGCCCAGCTGCAGAACAATCCGCGATTGCGTGAGGACGTGGACGGTGAGAGGCGCCGCCTGACCGATGAACAACGTCAGGAGCGCACTACCGAAGCACAGAAACAGATTGCGGATAACTGCCAGTAGGCACTGGCAGTTTCCGATTCAGCGAGAGGCGGTGATCAGCAGATCGAACTCTTTGAGCAAGACCTGCAACTGCCGGTCCCTGCCTTGGACATTGCGGGCGGCGAAGACCATTTCGGCCATCTCCTGAATCCCCGATGCGTTGGGCAGCGGTAGATCCTGTTCGAGGATGACCTTCATCTTCGGCAGGAAGATCCATTGCAGCCACTGCTCGAAATCGAGCGTATCGACCGAAAACGGTTCAACGCTGGATAACGCTTCAGCGGATGGTGAAACGTCATCCCACCAACCCTGAACCCGTAGCTCACGTTCGATCAACAGCAGTTGCTCGGCAATCTTGGGGAAGCGTGCGTCCATCACGACACAACCTTGGCCTTCTGACGGGCCAGTGCCGCACCTGCGGAATCACCCTGTTTCTCACGCGCTTGGGCGATCAGTTCCCACAGGCTGGCCTGAAGCGCCGGACGACCATTGGCGAACGTCAGGCCACGACGGGCGAACTGTTCAGCCTGTGGCGCATCGCCTTGGGCCATGCGCACTTGAGCCAGACGATAAAGCACTTGCGGCTCACGCGGTGCAACTCGCTGGGCGCGCTCAAGGCTGGAGGACGCACCGTTGAGATCGCCGCCGGCCTGTTGCTGCTGAGCAGTGGTCAACAGCGCCAGCACCGGACCGTCCAGTTGCTCATCGGCAGACAATCCACCGGAGCTCGCCGAAGGAATCCCGCTCGGCGTCGACGGCATGCTGTAGCTGCCCTGATTGATCGGTGCCGACTGTACCGGCGAGGTGTCGATCGGCCCTGGGGTAATCGGGCCAGGCGTAATCGGACCGGTGCTGATCGGGGCAGACGCCACTGCGCCGCCACCTGGCACCATCACGACGACACCCGTGTCACCTTGCGGAATCGCTTGAGTCTGGGCTTGCACAGGACGTTTAGTCGTCGTCTTGCGGAAACCGCCATTTGCCGACACTCGCTCACTGTTGGAGACAGCACTGCCAGAGTCCACAACCGGAATCGAACCGCGTTGTACGGAGGAACAACCGCTGAGCAAAGCCACGGCGGTAACCGCTGGAATCAACCACTTGTTCACTTGAAACCCTCTTTGCTTAATTCATCCAGCCCTTGACCCAATCCATCACCGTTTCGCCGGATGCGGGACTGTCGCCACCGCAAGCCGCGCCGGGAGGCGGTTCGCTGCCGCGAATATACGGCATCTGCACGGCACCTGGGCAGCTGCCGTCGGAACCTTGCCCGGTCCGCGAATCGACCCAGGCCTGAACAACATTGTCCGGTTGCGGCATGTCCAGCGGCAACGGATCGGCCTTGCGCATGAAGCTGGTCCAGACCTGCAACGCACCGGTGGCACCGGTGAACGGGGTCTTGCCGTTGTCATCGCGTCCCAGCCACACCACCGCCAGCAAGTCCTGACTGAAACCGGCGAACCAGCTGTCTCGCGAGTCGTTACTGGTACCGGTTTTACCCGCCAGGGTCAGGGTTTTCGGCAGCACGTTGTAAACCGAACTGCCGGTACCTTCACGCATGACTCGCTGCATGGCGCTCTGGATCAGGTAGATGGAGGCCGGATCGAAACGCTGCTCGATCTGGAACGGATAACGCTTGAGCGGCTCGCCTTCGGCGGTCAATACGCTACGAATCCCGCGCATCGGCGTATTGAAGCCACCGTTGGCCAGCGTCTGGTACATGGTCGCCACTTCGATCGGCGTCAGACCTCCAGCCCCCAGCAACATCGAAGGGAACGCCGGGAACTCGCGGCTGACACCCAGGCGCGCCAATGTCTTCAGGACATTCGGCACGCCAACCGCCAACCCGAGGCGCGCCGTTGACAGGTTGTAGGAATGGGCCAGGCCTTGGTACAGGAAAACCGTACCGTGGGAACGGCGATCGTAATTCTGGGGTTTCCAGACCTGACCGTCCGCGCCTTTGACCGAGAAGGATTCGTCCGACAGCCAACTGGTCAGCGTGTACTGGCTCGGCTTCTCAAGGGCTGTCAGATAAACCGCAGGCTTGATCAACGAACCGATTGGTCGCACTGCATCCAGCGCCCGGTTGAAGCCGGCGAAACTTGCCTGACGGCTGCCGATCATGGCCTGGACTTCACCGGTTTCCGGGTTGGTCACGACCATCGCCGCCTCAACCTCATCGGAACCCTTGCGTCCGGACAAGCGTTTAAAGGTGTCGTTGACCGACGCTTCGGCCTTCATCTGCAGGATCGGGTCGAAACTGGTGAAGATCCGCAGGCCTTCTTCGGTCAAGTCTTCGTCGCGATAGTCTTCGCGCAGCTGACGTTTAACCAGGTCGAGGAAGCCCGGGAATGAACTGTCCGCCAGCTTGCCGCGCGTCGTCACGCCCAGTGGCATATTCTTCGCCGCTGCGACCTGCTCGGCGGTGGCGACGCCTTGTTGCTCAAGCACATCGAGCACCAGATTGCGCCGCTCCAGCGCCCGTTCCGGGTTGCGACGCGGATTGTAATAGGACGGCCCCTTGACCATCCCCACCAGCATGGCGACTTGATGCAGTTTCAGCTCGGACAATGGCTGCCCGAAGAAGAACTGGCTGGCCAGGCCGAAACCGTGCACCGCGCGCTGCCCATCCTGACCGACGAACACTTCATTGAGATACGCCTCAAGAATTTCCCGTTTGTCGTAATGCAGCTCAAGCAGCATCGCCATCATGGCTTCGGTGAGTTTGCGGGTCAGGCTGCGTTCGCTGGTCAGGTAGAAATTCTTCACCAACTGCTGGGTCAGCGTACTGCCGCCCTGGGTCATCTTGCCGCCGGAGGTGTTGACCCACACGGCGCGGGCAATCGACTTGGGCGACACGCCCCAGTGACTATAGAAATCCCGGTCTTCCACGGCGACCAGGGTTTCCAGCAGGTACGGCGGGACCTGATCGATTTTGATCAGAATGCGGTCTTCAAGATTTTTCGGGTAAATGCCGCCGATCAGCAGAGGCTCCAGACGCACGACTGAAAGCTTCGAACCGTTGGTCGCCGAAAGGTCAGCCACGTAATCGCCGGAGAAACGCACGCGCACCGGCTGAGCTTTTTCCAGGCCTTCATAGAACTGGAAGCCACGGGTATTCAAGTCGACGGTGTTGCCGTTGACCGCCGCTGCGCCGGGGCCGTTGCTCACGGCTTCGCGGCGATAGCCCAAGGCGTCGAGCTCGGTGAGGAAGTCTTCCTTGCTCAGCTTCTGGCCGGTGAACAGCTCCAGCGGGCGCGCATACACCTTGGCCGGGATGGTCCAGCGCTTGCCGGAGAACTTCTCCTGGACCACGGCGTCGAGGTAAACCGCGAACCCGGCGAGCACCACGAGGCCGACCAGACTGAGTTTAAGGGCCCAGCCCAGCCAGGGGCTCAAGCCCCGGGAAGGTGGTTTTTTGGGGGTACGGGGGGATCGAGTACGAGTCATGGCGGCGGATTATACGCACTTTATTCATACTCAACAGGAGCCCTCCGAGGTTTGCGTCAGACGGACTTGCAGCCATAATGGCGGCCGTGAATTTTCCCCAGACTCTGAAGGATCGCCTGTGAGCCAGTCCCTGATCGCCGCCCTGCAAAACCCGGCCCTCTACCCGCATCCTGTCGACGGGTTCCAGGTCATCGAGACCCACATCTCCTGGGTCATCCTCACCGGTCCCTTTGCTTATAAAGTGAAGAAGCCCGTGAATTTCGGCTTCCTCGACTTCACCAGCCTCGACGCTCGCGAGCATTTCTGCGGCGAAGAGCTGCGCCTCAACCAGCGCCTGACCCACGATTTGTACCTGGAAGTGTTGCCGATCACCGGCAGCGAAGCTGCGCCACAACTGGGCGGCGAAGGTCCGGTTGTCGATTTCGCACTGAAAATGCGTCAATTCCCACAAAGCCAGTTGCTCAGCACCCTGCAAGCCAATGGTGAGTTGACCACCGCGCACATCGACGAGATGGCCGCACAGATTGCCCAATTCCACCTCACTGCACCGAAAGTGCCTGGCGAACACGAAGCCGGCACCCCGGACAGCGTGATGGCACCGGTACGCCAGAACTTCGAACAGATCCGCCCGTTCCTCAGCGACAAGGCCGATCTGCTGCAACTTGATGCGTTGCAGGCCTGGGCCGAAAGCAGCTTCGAACGCCTGAAGCCGCTGTTCGCCCAGCGCAAGGCTGAAGGCTTCATCCGCGAATGCCACGGCGACATCCACCTGGGCAACGCCACCGTGATCGATGGCAAGGTCGTGATCTTCGACTGCATCGAGTTCAACGAACCGTTCCGCTTCACCGACGTTTATGCCGACACCGGTTTCCTCGCCATGGACCTGGAAGATCGCGGCCTGAAAAGCCTGGCGCGTCGTTTCATCAGCCAGTACCTGGAACTGACCGGCGACTATCAGGGCCTTGAGCTACTGAACTTCTACAAAGCGTACCGCGCACTGGTTCGCGCCAAGGTCAGCCTGTTCAGCATGCCGGCCGAAGCCGACCCGGTGCAACGCGCCACCACCCTGCGTCAGTACCGCAACTACGCCAACCTGGCAGAAAGCTACAGCACCATTCCTTCGCGGTTCATGGCGATTACCCACGGCGTTTCCGCTGTCGGCAAAAGCCACGTCGCCATGCGCCTGGTGGAAGCGCTGGGCGCCATTCGCCTGCGTTCGGATGTTGAACGCAAGCGCTTGTTCGGCGAGCAAACCGTACCGAATGACCCGCAGGCCGGCATTTATAGTGCCGACGCGAGCGCCGCCACTTACAGCCGCCTGCATGAAATTGCCGCGGTCATCCTGCGCGCCGGTTTCCCGGTGGTCATCGATGCGACATACCTCAAGCGCGATCAGCGCGACGGCGCGGCGAAAATCGCCGAAGCCACCGGGGCACCGTTCCTGATCCTCGATTGCAATGCACCACAAGCAGTCATCGAGAGCTGGCTGGCCTTGCGTCAGGCAGACCAGAAGGATCCGTCCGACGCCAACCTCGCTGTTATCGCCGCCCAGCAGGCGAGCCGTGAGCCCCTGACGCCAGCAGAAATTCTGTGCAGCAAACGCGTCCAGACCAATGAAAGCGGGACGCTCGACACCGTTGTTGCACAGATTCGCCAGCGCATGCCGGGCCTGTAAAAACTATTTCAGCCGTGAAGCCATCGCCGGCTTCACGGCTGCCAAATAGTGGCACTATACTGGCGTCATAAAACCATCAGGTGATGCGACATGAGCCAGCCGAAACTTCTCGACACCCCGCTTTATGCCTTGCTGCACAAAGACGACATCGCAGGCTTCAATGCCGAGCGCGCCAGTCATGCCTCTGTCGACATGGTCGGCGGCGATTTTCGTGGTCTGGACCTGCGTGAGCTGAACGCCGATGGCGTCGATTTCACCGATGCCTATTTCCGCTCCGCTGATTTGCGTGGTATCGACTTCCGCAACTCCTGCCTGGAAGGCGCGAGCCTGGCTCACGCACAGATCTCCGGCGCCTACTTTCCACCAGAGCTGAGTGCTGACGAGATCCTGATGTCGATGAATTTCGGTACTCGCTTGCGTTATCGCACCCGCTAAAAACGACGTTCTACCTGACAAGTCCAGCGCCCCCGCTTCGCGCTGGGCGCTGGGTTTTTTGTCGGGAAAGTTGATTCCTCCGCGCTTCCTCCGACTGCTCCCGCAGACCTTCACGCAGCTATCTGAGTCTTCCTCTTAGAAGCTTTTGCGTCGAAACCGACCAAACAATCACGCTTTTCCTACTGATGGCTACACTCCTGAGAGGCTCGCCCACGCACCGTTCGGCCGTCGCAAGGAGGCTTGATGAATGATGAACTGCAACACCTGAAGAATCTTGGCAAGACGTCGGCACAGTGGCTGCATGCCGTGGGCATCCACAGCGCGTCGGACTTGCGCCGCCTGGGAGCGGTGGATGCTTATCGGGCCGTGCGTACGCGCGGGTTCCGGGCGTCCAAGGTGTTGTTGTATGCGATCGAAGGCGCGCTGATGGACGTGCACTGGAACGACATTCCAGCTGATCGCAAAGAAGCCTTGAACAAACAACTGGAAGCCATTTCATCCCGTCACAAGAACTGAACAGGCAGATTCGCCTCAGGATTACCGACTCAGGCGCAATGATTACGGGCTTTCGCGCAAGGAAAAAGGGGATTGCAAAGAAATCAAAAAACAGCGGTTGACTTGGTAATGAGAATCGCTATGATTATCACAACTGGTCGCGAGACTGGTCGATATTTGAAAAGCCCTTGGTTCGGACTCTCAGATATCTCCTCATCAGGCTAATCACGGTTATTTGACCCGGCTCTTGCCGGGTCTTTTTTTGCCTGTGGAAAAGTCGACCGTTTACTTCCCGAACTGTTTACGCATTTGCGCACAGTAATCCTGAGCCGGCGTGGCAGGCGTGTACCAGACGTAATCAGCCATGGCCGACGTGACCTCACCCCGCTCCTCCGCCAGCATCAACACCGTCGGTGCTTCAGGCTCGCCAAGATCAAGGACGTGGATCGGCACGCCAACATCCTTGCGCGCGTGGTAAGCGCCGGCAAACAGCAGCGAAGGCGTCGGTGCCGATAGCAAGCGCTCGGCCATCCGACGATCACGTTGTTGCTGGACCGCCAGCATCGCGGGCATCTGCGAGGTGGGCAGCAAGCCGCAATGGGAGTCGTTGATTTGCGCCAGCAACTCGTCCTTGACCGACGGAGCATTGGAAAGCCGACCGTTTAATGTCGGTGGCTTGGCATAAACGGTACGGACTTCAAGAGTGTCCAGATTGGCCGCCAACAGCGGGTAGGGTTGAGTCAGCACAAAGCGCACGATCGGCCCGTACAGATTCCAGTCCCACCCCGACTGCCAGTTCAACGCGCCGGGAAGATCTGCGGGTAGCGTCGAGGCACGGCGAATGTCATCGACGCGCGATTGTTGATCCGGCGTGAGCATTTCCAGCAACAGACTGCCTTGGGGTCGACGTTCGCCCAACGCCTGTAGCAACCACAATTGCAGTTGATGGTGATCAGAATTGTCGTGCTGCTCACCGACGATCAGCCGCGACGGCACGGCCAACCGTTCGACCAATTCCGCGGGTGTCAGGATCTGGCCACTGCGCAGGTCCTGAATATCACCGACGACCGGAGGCGGTGCCGAAACGTGCTGGCAGGCACTCAACAACACGACCGCCAGTAGCAAAATTCCTCGCATGCTCACCTCGATGTCTTTCTCAGCGGGCGATGATCAGCGGATGACCACGCTCCGGATGCCGCTGCACCAGCACTTCCAGCCCGAATACCGCTTTGAGTGGTTCCGGGCGCAAGACGTGCTCAGGGGTGTCCAGCGCCACCGGCCGCCCACCTTCGAGCAGTAGAAGGCGATCACAATAGCGCGCCGCGAGATTCAGATCATGCAGGATCACCAGCACCGCAGCGCCATGATCGGCGAACTCGCGCACTGCTTGCAGGGTGGTGTGCTGGTGCAGCGGGTCGAGCATCGAAGTCGGTTCATCGAGCAACAGCGTCTGCCCCACCTCCCCCGGCCAGAGCTGCGCCAGTACCCGTGCCAGGTGTACCCGCTGCCTCTCGCCGCCGGATAGCGCCAGATAGCTGCGGCCACTCAGGTGTCCCGCATCGGCAGCGTGCAAGGCGGCGGCGACGATCTCGTCATCCCGGACCCGCCCGCTTTGATAAGGCAAACGCCCCATGCCGACCACTTCTTCCACACGGAAGGCGAAGTCCAGGGTCGACACCTGCGGCAAGACCGCCAGTCGCTGGGCTCGCTGCGCGCCGGTCCAATGGCTCAATTCGCGCTCATCGAGCCAGACGCTGCCGTGGTCAGCCTTCAACTCGCCGCACAAGGCGCCGAGCAAGGTGCTTTTGCCCGCGCCGTTGGGGCCCAACACGCCAAGCACTTCACCCGGCCTGAGCTCAAGCGTGATGTCCGTCAGTACGATTTTTGCGCCTCGACGGATTTGCAGGCTCTGGGTTCGCAACATCAGGCACGCCCTCTGAGCAGTAAATACAGAAAGAACGGCGCACCGATGAAGGCCGTGACAATTCCGATCGGCAACTCTGCTGGCGCCAAGGCCAGCCTTGCGACCAGGTCGGCAAACAGCAGGAGACTGGCACCGGCCAGCACTGAGGCCGGCAACAACACCCGATGATCAGGACCGGCCAGCAGGCGCACCAGATGCGGCACCACCAGACCGACAAACCCGATCATCCCCGCCGCCGCCACGGCCGCGCCAACCCCCAGCGCGGTGCAAAACACCAATTCGCGCTTGAGCCCTTCGACGTCAATGCCCAGATGACCGGCCTCCGACTCGCCCAGCAGCAACGCATTCAAGGCCTTGGCACGACGCGGCAACCAGAGCGCAACACCGGCGCTCACCAGCAGCAACGGCCAGAGCCGCGAATAACTCGCGCCGTTAAGGCTGCCCAGGTTCCAGAACGTGAGTGTGCGCAAGGTCGCGTCGTCGGCCAGATAGGTGAACAAACCGACCGCCGACCCCGCCAGCGCCGTTAACGCAATACCGGCCAGGAGCATGGTCGCGACGTTCGTCTGCCCGTTGCGCCGCCCCAGCCGATACACCAACGCCGTCACACCCAACCCGCCGAGAAATGCGCACACTGACAACAGATAAGGCCCGAACGATTCAGGCAGACCACCAAACACCGAACCACCGACAATCGCGATAGCGGCTCCCAGCGCAGCACCGCTGGACACCCCGACCAACCCCGGGTCAGCCAGCGGGTTACGAAACAATCCCTGCATCGCCACGCCGGACAACGCCAGTACGCCGCCCACTGCCAGGCCCAACAAGGTTCGAGGCAAGCGAATTTGCCCGAGGATCAGTTCGGCCTGCTCCAGCCCATCAGGGGCAATGGGCAGGCCGATCATGCGCAACGCCGCACGTAGGGTATCGAATAAAGGCAGGCTGACCGGCCCCAGCGCCAAGGACAGCCAGATCGCCACTAAACACAGCAGGCTCAGGCCAATGAACAACGCACGGGGTTTAACCAGAACGGTCATTGGGCCGTATTGCCTGGGAAGAAACCATCAGACAGCGTTTTCAACGCATCGGGCAAACGAGGCCCCAATCCACCTACCAACAAGGTCGGATCGAGCTCCATGACGCGCCCGTCCCTGGCCGCACGGGTCGAGGACAGAATCGGGTTTTCCTTGAACAACGCCGCGCGCGCGGCCTCGCCGGCCATCGCTCGGTCAGCAAACACCAGCACGTCGGGGTCAAGACTGACCAGCGACTCAACGGAAAAGGGTTTGTAGCCAGTGTGCGTGGCCAGATTGTGCCCGCCGGCCTTTTGAATCAGCCAATCGGCGGCGGTGTCTTTGCCGGCGATAAGCGGCTTGCCGCCCGCATGGCCCAGCAGCAACAGCACGCCCGGCGATTTTTCCTTCAACTGCGCGCGAGTGACCCGGACCTTCTGCTGTTCGAGTTGCTGCTGGTAGGTCTGGAGCAATTGCGCAGCCCGGTCTTCAGCACCGAGCAACTTGCCCAGATGCGCAAGATTGCCCTGCAACGTCGGCATATCGGGCTGGGCCGAGAACAGTTCGACCTGCACGCCCGCGCTACGAACCTGCGACAGCACCGGCGGCGGCCCCATTTCTTCGGTGCCGACCAGAATCTGCGGGCGTAAGCTCAAGATGCCCTCCGCCGACAGTTGCCGCTGATAACCGATGCTCGGCAGCGCCTTCAACGAGGCCGGATGCTGACTGGTGGTATCGACGCCGACCAGTTTTGACTCACCGCCCAGCGCGCTCACCCACTCCGACAACGCGCCACCGGCACTGACCCAACGCTGTGGCAACTCGGCCGCTGCGGCGTGGTGGCTGACGAGGAGTCCGACACACAGCGCAACAACGCGGGTACTCAGGCGCATAAACAGCTTCCTTTTAAGTTTTCCCAGGCATCGAGATGACAGGCCAAGTATCCTCGGCATCCGGCACCTGCACCCGACGGGGCGAAGCGGCCATTTGATAATTGTTTGCATTTGAACGTCAAGCTCGGACATATCCGGTCACGAGCCGCCGAAACAGAGGATAGACATGAAGTTGATTTGTACAGGTGCCGAACTGGCTGACAACAGCAGTCGCGGATTCGACATCGACAGTCAGAAACTTTTTGCTGTGCGCCGGGGCGGCCAAGTGTACGTCTACATCAATCGCTGCCCGCACCGGGGTGTCGGGCTGGAATGGAAACCCGATCAGTTTCTCGACCCCAGCAACAGCCTGATCCAGTGTGCAACCCACGGCGCACTGTTCCTGATCGAAGACGGCGAATGCGTCGCCGGCCCGTGCGCCGGACAATCCCTCACCCCCGTTGCCTGCCGCGAAGACGAACAAGGTATCTGGATCAACCTTTAACTGTTCAGCAGCACCTCCAGGCGTCGATCGACCACCATCTCTTCATGGGTCAATCGCACGCCATAGGCCATTACCTCGACGCCGCATGCCACCGCCTCTCGCAATGCCACTGCGTAGGCCGAATCGATCTCTTCTGCCGGACGCACCGCTTCAATGCCGGTCAGGTTGACGCAATACAACTGCACCGCGCGAATCCCGTCCCGAGCCAAGTGAGCCAGTTCCCGCAAATGCTTGGCGCCCCGTTGCGTCACTGCATCGGGAAATGCCGCCACCGATGAACCGTCGAAGCCCAGGGTCACGCTTTTGACCTCTACATACGCCGGCCCGCCCGGGTAATCGAGACGGAAATCGATGCGGCTGCTTTCCTGCCCATAGGCCACTTCGCGTTTCAATTCGGTAAAGCCGTTCAGCTCGGTAATCACCCCCGCCCGCAACGCCTCTTCGATCAACCCGTTGGCGCGCCCGGTGTTCACGCAAAACAACCGGCCCTGCGGGGTTTCACCGACTTCCCAAGTGCCGGGCAATTTGCGCTTCGGGTCGTCGGAGCGGCTGAACCAGACCTGCCCACCTTCCACCTGGCAATTGAGCATCGAGCCGGTGTTCGGGCAGTGAATTGTCAGCAATTCGCCGCCAACGGTTTCGATATCGGCGAGAAAACGCTTGTAACGACGGATCAGGCGACCTTCTTCGAGGGGAGGATGAAAACGCATCAGCCTTGCCAGCTCCGCAATCCACGTGCGATCCGCTCGACCGCTTCTTCCAGGCGCGGCAGGCTTTGGGTGTAGGCAAAACGGACATGGTGCCCGGCCTGATAACGTCCAAAGTCCAGGCCCGGAGTAATGGCGACATGCTCGGTTTCGAGGAAATGTCGGCAGAATGCGAAGGCATCGCCGCCGAACTTGCTGATATCGGCGTACAAGTAAAACGCGCCTTCCGGCTCGACGGCGATCCCGAAGCCCAGCTCTCTCAGAGCCGGCAACAGGAAATCCCGTCGACGACCGAATTCGGCCCGACGCTCTTCCAGAATGCTGATCGTGGCCGGCTCGAAGCAGGCCAGTGCGGCGTGCTGGGCCATGCTGGGGGCGCTGATGTAGAGGTTTTGCGCAAGTTTTTCCAGCTCGCCGACTGCCGCTTCAGGGGCGACCAGCCATCCCAGCCGCCATCCGGTCATGCCGAAATACTTGGAAAAACTATTAAGGACAAAGGCGCTGTCATCGACTTCCAGCACACTGGCGGCATCGGTGCCATACGTCAGGCCATGATAGATCTCGTCCACCACCAGATGACCGTGTCGCTCCTTGATCGCAACCGACAAGCCCGCCAGTTCGTCACGGGTCAGGATGGTCCCGGTCGGGTTGGCGGGTGAGGCCACCAAGGCGCCGACGCTGTCTTGATCCCAATGGCGCGCCACCAGGTCCGGCGTCAGCTGATAGCGAACGTCCGGGCCGACCGGCACCAGTTGCGCGGCGCCTTCGACCAACCGCAGGAAATGCCGGTTGCAGGGATAACCCGGGTCCGCCAGCAGCCAGTGTTTGCCCGGATCGACGAGCAAGGCGCTGGCCAATAACAAGGCGCCGGAACCGCCAGGCGTGATGAGGATTCGCTGCGGGTCGATGTTTAACCCGTAACGCTGCTGATAAAAGCCCGAAATGGCCTCACGCAACTCGGGGATACCGCGCGCAGCGGTGTAACGGGTCTTCCCCGCCGTCAGTGCTGCCTGGCCGGCCTGGATGATCGGCTCGGCGGTGGTAAAGTCCGGCTCGCCGATTTCCAGGTGGATCACATCGTGACCCTCGGCTTGCAGTTCATTGGCCCGCGCCAGCAGCGCCATGACATGGAAAGGTTCGATCGCGCGACTGCGGGCACTGTAGGACTGAGCCATTAGCCTTCCTTACAACGGAGAAAAAAATCGATTCTACCCAAGCGTTGGAACGAGCGAGAACCTAAAGCGGTCAGACGCGTTATAACTTGGCCGTAAACGACTCAAGCGTGTACCTCAGGTTTGACTAAAATCAATAATTGATCAGGTCTCCATCGCCGCCAGACAAGGCTTTGCAATCATTTGCAAGCCCTTTGGGCCACTACCTCGACATCCGGGAGTAGCGCGGCCCGATTTGATCTGGTAAGTTCGCCCGCTTGCAGCCGCAGGGCCGGCAGGTGTCGGTGATGGAGCAATCCTGCGCAATGGATTACAAGAGTAGAGGCGGTCCATTTCATGCCCACCCAAGCAAAGCAGCAAAACCAGTCGATCAGCGGCTTCGAACCCTACAAAGAAGTTAAGGGCGAGGAGTACATGGGCAAGCCCATGCGCGCTCACTTCACCAAGATCCTGAATAAGTGGAAACAGGACTTGATGCAGGAAGTCGACCGCACGGTTGATCACATGAAAGACGAAGCGGCCAACTTCCCTGACCCGGCCGACCGTGCCAGCCAGGAAGAAGAGTTCAGCCTTGAACTGCGTGCCCGCGACCGCGAGCGCAAGTTGATCAAGAAGATCGACAAGACGCTGCAGCTGATCGAAGACGAAGAATATGGCTGGTGCGAGTCCTGCGGCGTCGAGATCGGCGTCAAGCGACTGGAAGCCCGCCCTACCGCCGACATGTGCGTTGACTGCAAGACCCTGGCGGAAATCAAGGAAAAGCAAGTCGGCAAGTAATGTCGCCTTGAACGAAGAACGGAGCGTGCGAACGCTCCGTTTTTGTTTCTGATATTTATTGCGTCTTCGGCATTGCCTTCGCGAGCAAGCTTCGCGCCTACAAAGGCTGGCACGATCTTCTGTAGGAGCGAAGCTTGCTCGCGACGGCGGCTTCAAGC
>NZ_JASCOM010000107.1:0-20289 GCF_029959925.1 Pseudomonas sp. PS02303 | reverse complement strand
CCCGTTGGACTGCGCAGCGGTCCCCTGCTTTCAGGGATAAGCGGGGTCGCTTCGCAACCCAGCGGGAGCAAGCTCCCTCGCCACAAAAAACCTTACTCCGCAGGCAACGTCAGCCGTTGGCCCGCCATCAGCAACGACAACCGACTCAAACTCATCCACGGTGACCCGGCAGCCTGACCCTTGATCTGCGCATCAATCCGCTGCGCTTCCAGCAACAACTGCGCCCAGCGTTGCGCCGGATAGCGTTGCAGGGCTTTGCTCATCAGCGGTTTGCGCTTGTCCCAGACCGGCGGTCGAGCCTGGCTGAAGGCTTTGTCCAGCGGCACACCCTGGCTGTATTGCAGCGAAAGGTTGGCCAGCAGACGCAGCTCCCGGGCCAGCGCCCAGAGAATCACCGGTGGCTCGACGCCTTCACCCCGCAACCCTTCGAGGATGCGCAGGGCATGGGCGGCTTCGCCGTTGAGAATCGCGTCGGTCAGGCCAAACACATCGAAGCGCGCACTGTCGGCCACTGCTGCTTGCACGGTTTCGACGGTGATCTGGCCACTTTCGGCCATCAGCTTGAGTTTTTCGATTTCCTGGGCAGCAGCCAGCAGGTTGCCCTCGACCCTCGCGGCAATCAGTTCCACGGCGTCCTGGCTGGCGGAAAGCCCGGCCTGGGACAACCGTTGACGAATCCAGCTGGGCAACTGGTTGGCATCCACCGGCCAGATCTGCACGAACTGCGTCTGCTGCCCTTCGACCAGCGCCTTGCCCCACTTGGTCTTCTGTGCACTGCCATCCAGCTTGGGCAGGCTGATCAGCAGCACCGTGTCTTCGGCCGGGCGCGAGCAGTACTCGATGAAGGCAGCGGCGCCTTTGTCACCGGGTTTACCGGAGGGCAAGCGCAGCTCCAGCAGGCGCTTTTCAGCGAACAGCGACATGCTTGCACCGGCTTGCAGCAACGTCCCCCAGTCGAAACTGGCGTCGGCGGCGAAGACCTGGCGTTCGTCGAAACCCTGTTGGCGAGCGGCGGCACGAATGGCGTCGGCGGCTTCCTGGCACAGCAGCGGGTCATCGCCGCTAATGACGTAGACCGGCGCGAGGGCACCTTGCAGGTGTTTGGCGAGTTGGGCGGGGGCGAGTTTCATAAGAAAGGGCGAACGGGGCGCCTGGGCGCCACGTAAGTCTTATTGCTGCGGGATTTCGATAGGCGACTGACGCGGGGTTTCCGCTTCAGCTTTCTGCGCCGCTTCCAGTGCCTGGGCTTCGGCTTTTGCCTTGGCGTCGGCGGTCTGTTGCAACTGATCCAACTGAGTCGGCGTGAGTTGTGACAGGCGCAGCATCATGCGTTGAACCAACTCGCGACGGGTTTCTGTGCGAGCCGTATTGGCTTCCTGGTCAGAACCCACCAGGTTGTTGCCGTCGTGGATGAAGATCTTCTGCACTTCGAGCTTGTCGCTCAGCAGCGGCAGGCCTTGCGCACCCCGGATGTCGTAGCTCAGCACGGTGCTCACCTGATACTCGCCAGTACGGCCGGCACCGGCGTAGCTGAGGATGCGCTGGCTTTCCTGCTCATCCGTCAACACAAGCTTGTACGGCGCTCCGGCGTAAACCTTGACGCCGCTGCTTTGCAATACCTGACGCAATTGCGTCACGGTTTCGCCGTAGGCGTTGCGGGCGCTCAGATCGAGCTCCCTGATCGCCATTTCATTGGTGCCGGTGCCGCGCAGCTGGAACCCGCAGGCGCTCAACAGGACCGCGAGGCCCATCACCAGCAAATTGCGTTTGATCATCTTGTTGCTCCCCTTGAAACCATGTGGGCCGATCGTGCGGCCCGAAAGGTTTTACTCGGCGCCAGGCTCACCTGGCGCCTGATCCAATTTTAGCTGGCGACGATATTGACCAGTTTCCCGGGCACTACAATCACTTTACGAATAGTCAGGCCGTCGACGAAGCGCAGCACGTTCTCGTTGACCCGGGCAGCGGCTTCGACTTCTTCGCGAGTCGCGGTCGCCGGCATTTCGATCTGGCCGCGCAGCTTGCCGTTGACCTGGATGACCAGCGTCAGGCTGTCCTGCACCAGCGCGGTTTCGTCCACCACCGGCCAACCGGCGTCGATCACCGGGCCAGCGTGACCCAGTTGATGCCACAGCTCGTGGCTGATGTGCGGGGTGATCGGAGCCAGCAGCAACGTCACGGCTTCCAGACCTTCGTGAACCAGTGCGCGATCCTGTTCGGTGCTTTGCGCGGCTTTTTCCAGCACGTTCATCAGCGTCATCACCTGGGCGATGGCGGTGTTGAATTTGTGGTTCTGGCCGACGTCGTGGCTGGCCTGCTTGATGGCCAGGTGGATCGAACGACGAATGGCTTTCTGCTCGTCGTTCAGGCTGGCGACGTCCAGTTTGCCCGGCAAACCCTGAGTGACATGGGCTTGAGCCAGGCGCCAGACGCGCTTGAGGAAACGGTGCGAACCCTCGACGCCAGAGTCGGACCATTCCGCGCTCATGTCAGGTGGCGAGGCGAACATCATGAACAGACGGCAGGTGTCGGCGCCGAACTGGTCGATCATCGACTGTGGGTCGACGCCGTTGTTCTTCGACTTGGCCATCTTCTCGGTGCCGCCGATTTCCACCGGCAGACCGTCTGCAATCAGCTTGGCGCTGATGACCTTGGCCTTGCTGTCGCGTTCGAGTTCGACGTCCGCCGGGTTGAACCAGGTGTAAGCACCGTTGGCTTCACGACGGTAGTAAGTCTCGGCGATCACCATGCCCTGGGTCAGCAGGTTCTTGAACGGCTCGTTGGAGCTCACCAGGCCTTCGTCGCGCATCAACTTGTGGAAGAAACGCGCGTACAGCAGGTGAAGAATGGCATGTTCGATACCGCCGATGTACTGATCCACCGGCAACCAGTGGTCAGCCGCCGATTTTTCAACCAGACCGCCTTCATAGTGTGGCGAGGCGTAACGGGCGTAGTACCACGAGGACTCGACGAAGGTGTCCATGGTGTCGGTTTCACGCTTGGCCGGTGCGCCACATTTCGGGCAAGCACACTCGTAGAACTCAGGCATGCGCGCCAATGGCGAACCCGCGCCGTCCGGCACCACGTCTTCCGGCAGTACCACAGGCAGTTGATCTTCCGGGACCGGCACATCACCGCAGGTGGTGCAGTGGATGATCGGGATCGGGCAGCCCCAGTAGCGCTGACGGCTGATGCCCCAGTCGCGCAGGCGGAACTGGGTGCGCGAGGCACCGAGGTTTTTCTTGATCAGCGCCACTTCAATGGCGTCGAACGCGCCAGCGAAGTCGAGGCCGTCGAACTCGCCGGAGTTGATCAGCGTGCCGTGCTCGCCGTAAGCGTCCTGCCATGGAGCCGGGTTGGTATCACCTGCACTTGTGCGCACCACGGACTTGATCGGCAGGTTGTACTTGGTGGCGAACTCGAAATCACGTTCGTCGTGAGCCGGAACCGCCATCACCGCGCCATCGCCGTAGTGCATCAGCACATAGTTGGCGACCCACACCGGGAGCTTCTCACCGGTCAGCGGGTGCTCGACGAACAGCGAGGTCGGCAGGCCTTTTTTCTCTTGGGTGGCGACGTCGGCTTCGGCAACGCTGCCGCCCTTGCATTCAGCGATGAACGCTTGCAGCTCAGGGTTGTTCTGCGCGGCCAGGGTGGCCAGCGGGTGTTCGGCGGCCACGGCGACGTAAGTCGCGCCCATCAGGGTGTCTGGACGGGTGGTGAAGACTTTCAGCGCGCCGGTTTCACCGATGGAATCGACGTGGTACGGGAACTGCACTTCCATGCCGCGGGATTTGCCGATCCAGTTGCGCTGCATGGTCTTGACCTGTTCAGGCCAGCCCGTCAGTTCGTCGAGGCTCTCCAGCAGCTCATCCGCGTAGGCGGTGATCTTGAAGTAGTACATCGGGATTTCGCGCTTTTCGATCAGCGCGCCGGAACGCCAGCCGCGACCGTCGATCACCTGTTCGTTGGCCAGGACGGTCTGGTCGACCGGGTCCCAGTTCACGGTGCCGCTTTTCTTGTAGATCACGCCTTTTTCGAACAGGCGAGTGAACAGCCATTGTTCCCAGCGGTAGTAATCAGGCTTGCAGGTGGTCACTTCGCGGGACCAGTCCACCGCGAGACCCAGGCTGCGCAGCTGGGTTTTCATGTAGGCGATGTTTTCGTAGGTCCACTTGGCGGGCGCTACGTTGTTCTTCATCGCGGCGTTTTCCGCCGGCATGCCGAAGGCGTCCCAACCCATGGGTTGCAGGACGTTCTTGCCTTGCATGCGCTGGTAGCGGGAGATCACGTCGCCGATGGTGTAGTTGCGCACGTGCCCCATGTGTAGCTTGCCGCTGGGGTAAGGGAACATCGACAGGCAGTAGAACGTCTCCTTGCCTGGCTGTTCACTGACTTCAAAGGACTTTTGCTCGTCCCAGAACGATTGGGCGGCGGCTTCGATTTCACGGGGCTGATATTGTTCGTGCATGGCTACTTTTGAACTGAATAGGGGTGGCCTAACCCTCTTCAATGCAACGCTGGACGGTGACGACGCCAAATCGACGTTTCAGTGCCCGAACGAGCTGGAAGTGGAGTTACAGGAAGCGCCGTAGCATACATGACCGCACTCTACCGAGGGAAACCCTGATTACTGCCGCGCGTCTTGCGAAAACTGCCGCGAGGGCCGTTGGTCGCGGCATCCAGCCGGTTTGTTCATGGAAGCTAAGCTCTAAATGGGGAGCGAGTCTTATCTTCAATGAGGTGAGGGATGGTTGAGTCACAGCAAAAAGTCACGAAACCGCAGCTGTACGAAAGACTGATCGATCGTCTGGGGATGGCCCTGGACGCTGCAAAAACCGCTGACCGGCTACGCGATGAGCGTCCCCTGGAGCTGGAACTGCGTGGTTTGAGCCCCGCAGAGTTTGCACTGGTCAAAGCCTATCTGGATCGCAGTGAACGTGAGACGCACGGATGCTTGTCTGCAGCAGTGAAGCAACTCGACGCACCACGTTCGGCCAAGATCATCTGGCTCAAGGACAAGGCACCTGGCAGGGACGCGGAAAAGGTCCGGTCTCTGCAATTCAAATAACGGCTGCAAGCCATTACCCATGTTTTTTAAAGCATAGTCCTTCCGCATTTGTTGTCGCATTGCGTCAACCCACTTAGGCTTCGGGCATCTTATGGAGATGCTCGATGCCTTTTCGTTATTTCGTGAAACAACTTCTGTTGCCTCCCGGCATTCTTTTGCTGCTGTTGATGCTCGCGTGGTGGTTGCGCCGCTCAAGGCCGCGGCTTGCGGGTGTGTGCTTTGCCTTGGGGTTCGGCGGCTTCCTGTTAATGAGTTTGCCGGTGGTGGTGCAGTGGGGCGCCAAGGCCCTGGAAAGTGAGCCGCCACTGGCGCGCGAGGAATGGGCCACCCTGAGTCAGCGTGCGGATGCGATTGTGGTGTTGGGTTCGGGGCGTGAGCGGGGCGATATTGCCTGGGGGGCTGATCAGCCGACGGGCGTAGGTCTTGAGCGCGAACGGTATGCGGCACGCCTGGCCAAGGCCTCCGGGTTGCCCATTCTTACCAGCGGCGGCCTGCATTACGGTACGCCGCCGACCGAAGCGAAGTTGATGGCGGATTCATTGCTTGATGATTTTGGCGTCACCGTGCGCTGGCAGGAAGGGCGCAGCCGCACGACGTGGGAGAACGCGCAGTTCAGCGCCGAGGTGTTGCTGCCGCAGGGAATCAAACGGGTGGTGGTGGTGACGCAGGCCTGGCACATGCCGCGATCAGTCTGGAGCTTTCAGCAGGCGGGATTTGAAGTGGTGCCGGCACCGGTGGGCTTTTTAGGCGTGGACAACGCCCGGCCACTGGGCGGCTGGATGCCGGAATTCAAGTCGATCTGGCAGAGCGGGCAGTTGCTGAATGAGGCGGTGGGGCAGATCGGGTATTCAATGTTTTACTGATGACCTGTGGCGAGGGAGCTTGCTCCCGCCGGGCTGCGAAGCAGCCCTGAGTCCGGCTAATCCATTTCTGGCTGACAAAACGCATTAACCGGTATTGCGGCTGCTATGCAGCCGAGCGGGAGCAAGCTCCCTCGCCACAGTCAGACGGTCTTGGCCATCCGGTTCGCCACCAGTGCCCAGCCAAACAACAACACACAAACGATGATCAGCGGCCACGAGCGCCATTGCAGGTAAGGCGTCAGGTTGTGCATCGGCACGACTTCGCCGTACAGGATGCCGCGTTCGAACTGCGGGATCTGTACCGTGATCTGCCCGAACGGGTTGATCAGGCCGGTGACGCCGTTGTTGGTGGCGCGGATCATCCAGCGGCCCGCCTCCAGTGCGCGCATCTGCGCCATCTGCAAATGTTGCAGCGGGCCGATGGAGGTGCCGAACCAGGTGTCGTTGCTGATGGTCAGCAGCAATTCACTGCGGGCCGCCAGGCTGGCGGCGAATTCCGGGTAGACCACTTCGTAGCAGATGAACGGCGCGATCTGATAACCCTTGGCTTGCAGCATCGGCTGGTCAGCCGGGCCACGGGCAAAGTCGGACATCGGCAGGTCGAAGAACGCGATCAGCCCACGCAGTACTTCCTGCAACGGAACATATTCGCCAAACGGCACCAGCTTCTGCTTGAGATAAGTGCCGTCGCCTTCACCGAGGACGGTGATGCCGTTGAAGAAGCGCTTCTCGTGTCGGACTTCCTGACGGATCGGTACGCCGGTAATCAGCGCAGATTTACGCTCGGCGGCGAAATTCCCCATCATGTTCAGGTAGCCCTCGGCGGACTCCTTGAGCACCGGGACGGCTGTTTCCGGCCAGATCAGCAGGTCGACCCGTTTGGAGCTGAAACTCATGTCGCGGTACAGCGCCAGCTGCGCGTTGAGCTGCGCCGGGTCCCACTTCATGCTTTGTTCGATATTGCCCTGAAGGGCGGCAACGCTCAGCGCCGGGCCCGCCGGGCTGGTCCAGGCGTGTTCCTTCAGCGCCATGCCGGCCACCCAGGGGCCGACCAGCAGCAATACGCCAGCGGCGATGAAACCTTTACGGCCCGTGCGCACCAGGCGCATGGCGTTATAGATCAGCGCCGCCGTCAGGGCCAGGGTGAAGGAAATCAGCCACATTCCGCCGACGGGTGCGAGCCCGGCCAATGGGCCGTCGAGCTGGCTGTAACCGGAATAGAGCCATGGGAAACCGGTGAGAAACCAGCCACGAAAAGCTTCCTGGCCAACCCACAGCGCGGCAAACGCCAAGGCATCGGCCAGCGGCGCTTCGTTACGACGCAGCCAGCGCGCCCAGATCCAGGCCGGCAGGGCGAAGAACCAGGCAATCGCGGCCGTGAAGATCAGCATCAGGAAACCGGCCAGCAGCACTGACGCGCCGCCGAAGTGGTGAATGCTGTAATAGATCCAGCTGGTACCCGCGCCAAATAAGCCAAAACCGAAACACCAGCCACGGCCCAGGGCCTGGCGGGGACTCAGTTCGCGCAAGCCGGCATAGAAGAACCCGACCGCCAGCAATGCCAACGGCCAGATATCGAACGGCGCCAGGGCCAGGGTGGTGAGTGCACCGGCCGCCACGGCCAGCAGGTTACCGGGCCAGCCGGGGCGGGTCATACGATGCATTTCAATCCTTGGATTTATCGGGCGATAGGGGTCAGGCGCAGCAAGTGAATCCGACGGCTGTCGGCGTTCAGGATGCGGAAGCGATATGGACCGATTTCAGTGATTTCGTTGCGTTTTGGCAAGTGTCCGAACGCGCTCATCACCAGGCCGCCAACGGTGTCGAACTCGTCGTCGGAGAATTCGCTGTCGAAGAACTCGTTGAAGTTCTCGATCGGCGTCAGGGCCTTGATCAGGAAGTCACCGCTGGGCAGCGGCTTGATGTAGCTGTCTTCTTCGACGTCGTGCTCGTCTTCGATGTCGCCGACGATCTGTTCCAGCACATCTTCAATGGTCACCAGGCCTGCCACACCGCCGTATTCGTCAATGACGATGGCCATGTGATTGTGGTTGGCGCGGAACTCGCGCAGCAGCACATTCAGGCGCTTGGACTCGGGCACGAAGGTCGCCGGACGCAGCAGGTCCCTGATGTTGAAGCTGTCACCGTTCTCCTTGAGGATCAGCGGCAGCAAGTCCTTGGCCAGCAACACGCCCATCACATCATCGTGGCTTTCGCCGATGACCGGGTAGCGGGAGTGGGCCGAGTCGACCACGGCAGGCAGGAACTCGCGAGGTGTCTGGGTCGCCTTGATGCTGATCATCTGCGAGCGCGGGACCATGATGTCCCGTACTTGCAGGTCAGCGACCTGGATGGCGCCTTCGACGATGGCCAGCGCTTCGCTGTCCAACAGTTTGTTCTGGTGTGCGTCGCGCAGCAGCTCCAGCAGCTCCTGGCGGTTCTTCGGCTCGTGGGCAAAAGCCTGGGTGAGCTTACCCAGCCAAGACTTTTGCCCGTTGCTCGATCGATCTTCGCTCATAGCGATTACTCTGAATCCTTTGTTGTAACGATAGGGGTTGTGTCTGTTTCGTCGTCCGCATAAGGGTCGGGAAAGCCCAACTCGGCAAGCAACGTTCGTTCCAGTGCTTCCATTTCTTCGGCTTCGTCATCATCTATATGGTCGTAACCCAGCAGATGCAAGCAGCCATGAATCACCAGATGCGCCCAATGGGCCTTTAGTTCCTTGCCCTGTTCGGCGGCTTCGCGCTCGACCACGGCCACGCAGATCACCAGATCGCCCAGCAGCGGGATGTCGAGAAACTCGTCAGGCACATCGGCCGGAAACGACAGGACGTTGGTGGCGTAATTCTTTTGCCGCCAGGTGTGGTTCAGCTCGCGGGCCTCTTCGTCATCGACCAGGCGAATGGTCATTTCAGAGTCGGCAGTGCGCTGGCGCAGGGCCAGTTCGCACCATTGGCGGAACTCGGCTTCGCTGGGTGCAGGCGCCTCGGTAGCCAGTTGCAGATCAAGCTCAAGCATCGCGGCGACTGTCCTTTGGTGTTTCATCTGCCGCGCGATTCTCGAAGCGCTCGTAGGCTTCGACGATACGTTGCACCAATGGATGGCGCACAACGTCCTTGGGCTTGAAATGGGTGAAGCTGATACCCGGCACGTCTTTGAGTACTTCAATCACATGGTGCAGCCCGGACTTGGTGCCTTTCGGCAGGTCGACCTGGGTGATGTCACCGGTGATGACGGCCGTGGAGCCGAAGCCGATCCGGGTCAGGAACATCTTCATCTGCTCGACGGTGGTGTTCTGGCTTTCGTCGAGGATGATGAAACTGTTGTTCAGCGTGCGACCGCGCATGTAGGCCAGTGGCGCAACTTCGATCACCTGGCGCTCGATGAGCTTGGCGACGTGTTCGAAGCCGAGCATCTCGTAGAGTGCGTCGTAGAGCGGGCGCAGGTATGGGTCGATCTTTTGCGACAGGTCGCCGGGCAGGAAGCCAAGCTTCTCGCCCGCTTCAACCGCCGGACGCACCAGCAGGATGCGGCGAATCTGCTCGCGTTCCAGCGCGTCTACCGCGCAGGCAACGGCCAGATAGGTCTTGCCGGTACCGGCCGGGCCGATGCCGAAATTGATGTCGTTACCGAGGATTTCCTTCACGTAGCGCAGCTGATTCAAGCCGCGAGGGCGAATCATGCCTTTTTTGGTGCGCAGAGCGACGGAGGGTTCGGACGGGGAGACGTTGTCCAGCTCTTCGACGGCCGATTCCTGCAGGAACAGGTGAACCGTGTCCGGCGACAGCTCTGTACCTTTGGTTTCCCGATACAGACGACGAATCAGATTTTCCGCGGAGGTGGTGTGTTTGGGCTCGCCGATCAGCTCGAACTGGTTTCCGCGGTTGCGGATCTCGATGGTCAGGCGCTGTTCGATCAAGCGCAGATGCTCGTCGAATTGCCCGCACAGATTGGCGAAGCGACGGGCCTCAAAGGGCTCGAGGATAAAACGATGTGGTTCTATGGGTGCGTTCAAGGTCGTATTTAGCCGCCCTGGGGCAATTAAGATGAAATCAAGGATAACGCCAGTGGGCTGGGTGCGAAAGCTCTTAAATAATCCAGCGCCAAACACCGGCCCTGTAGGAGCGAAGCTTGCCCGCGAAGGCGGTATTTCAGACGACTCATGTGGTGAGTGTCAGTCCGCCTTCGCGGGCAAGCCTCGTTCCTACAGGTTTTACGGTGTTACGAAATCAGCGAGCCCCGCAGCGAGTGCGGCTGTGCGGCGTCGATGTGCACGTCGGCGAACTGGCCGATCAAGGTCGGATTGTCGCAGCGGAAGTTGACGATCCGGTTATTCTCGGTCCGGCCTTGCAGTTCGCCGGGGTCTTTTTTCGAATAATCCGTGACCAGAATCCGCTGGATCGAGCCGACCATTTGTCGGCTGATCTCGAAACCTTGCTGGTTCAAGCGGTGTTGCAGCGCGTTCAACCGTTCTTTCTTCAGTTCTTCCGGCGTCTCGTCGGCCAGATCCGCAGCCGGGGTGCCAGGGCGCTGGCTGTAGACGAACGAGTAGGAGAAGTCGAAACCGACGTCTTCGATCAGCTTCATGGTCTGTTCGAAGTCTTTCTCGGTCTCGCCCGGGAAGCCGACGATGAAGTCCGAACTGATGCAGATCCCTGGGACAGCTGCCCGCAGCTTGCGCAGTTTGGATTTGTATTCCAGCGCGGTGTGATTGCGTTTCATCGCCGAGAGAATGCGGTCCGAGCCCGATTGCACCGGCAAGTGCAGGTGTTTTACCAGTTCCGGCACGTCGGCGTGGGCCTGGATCAGGCTGTCGGAGAACTCCAGCGGGTGCGAGGTGGTGTAGCGAATCCGGTCGATGCCATCGACGGCGGCCACCACACGAATCAGCTCGGCCAGATCGGCCAAACGTCCGTCGTGCGTGGTCCCGCGATAGCCGTTGACGTTCTGGCCCAGCAGCGTCACTTCGCGCACGCCGTTTTCGGCCAGGTGCATGATCTCGGCAATGACGTCATCAAACGGCCGGCTGACTTCTTCACCGCGGGTATAAGGCACCACGCAGAAGGTGCAGTATTTGCTGCAGCCTTCCATGACCGACACATAAGCGCTCGGGCCATCGATGCGCGGCTCGGGCAGATGGTCGAATTTTTCAATTTCCGGGAACGAGACGTCAACTTGCGGCAGCTTGGTGGCGCGCGCGGCGTCGATCATTTCCGGCAGGCGGTGCAGGGTTTGCGGGCCGAACACCACGTCCACATACGGCGCGCGATCGCGAATGGCCGCGCCTTCCTGGCTGGCCACGCAGCCGCCGACGGCGATCACCATGTCCGGGTTGGCCAGTTTCAGTTCGCGCCAGCGGCCGAGCTGGGAGTACACCCGGTCCTGGGCGCGTTCACGAATGGAGCAGGTGTTGAGCAGGATCACGTCGGCGTCTTCAGCGCGAGCGGTCACTTCCAGGGCCTGATGTTCACCCAGCAGATCGACCATGCGCGAGCTGTCGTACTCGTTCATCTGGCAACCGTGGGTTTCGATGTAAAGCTTCTTGGCCATGGACAGTGTCATCACGTGATTCAAAGAACCGCGCATTATAGGGAACATGTCCCAAGGTTCCTACCGCTGTGCGTCCGGCGGCTATGCTATAGTTCGCGCCCTCATTTTTATCCCCTATGTGTTGCCCGCCCACCATGACCAAACGTGAAGCCCCAATCTACAAGGTGATTTTCCTCAACCAGGGCCAGGTGTACGAAATGTATGCCAAGCAGATCTATCAAAGTGATCTGTGGGGCTTCCTGGAAGTGGAAGAGTTCGTCTTTGGCGAGCGCACGCAAGTGGTCGTCGACCCGAGCGAAGAGAAGTTGAAAGCTCAGTTCGAAGGCGTGGTGCGCAGTTTTGTGCCGATGCATTCGATTGTGCGCATCGACGAAGTGGAACGCCTCGGCACACCGAAAATCAGCGAAGCCCGCGGCGCGGTCGGCAATGTCATGCCGTTTCCGATGCCGATGCCTGAGAAGTAAGCAGGAAAGCTTTTGAAATGAACTGGGTTGTTTGTGGCGAGGGAGCTTGCTCCCGCTGGGGCGCGAAGCGGCCCTAAACTCTGCAAACACCGTTTTTCTGATTCACCGCATTGTTTGACGTTACGACTGCTGCGCAGCCGAGCGGGAGCAAGCTCCCTCGCCACAGGGGCCTGCGTCAATCAGGGCAGCGGCGAAAACGGCGTACGCCCATCGGCGCTCTGCAATTCCATCAGGTATTTACGGAAGATTTGCCCAAGCACCTGAGTCGCCATCTCAAGGTCTTCGCGGGGCATCTTCTCGGCCACTTCGTCGGCCGTATCCAGTGCCTCTTCAGCACCGTTGACCGCGGCCATTTTCAGCACGATATACGCCTGAACGTTATTGGCCGGTACGCCTTCGCCGTGAAAGAACATGGTGCCGAGTTTGAATTGCGCCTGTGCGTGGCCTTGCAACGAAGCTTTTTCAAAATAGCCCAGGGCCTTATTGAGGTCGCGCGGGGTGTTTTTGCCGTCGTAGTAGAACTCACCTAACTCGTATTGCGCTTGTGCATCCCCTTCATCCGACGCTTTCTGGCAGGCAGCGAGCGCTTGCATCAGGTCTTGCGGCTGAGTATTGAGGGTGCAGCGACCCATCGCTGGGATTAACAACGAGTTGCCGCCTGCTTGTGCGAGCGCGAGCAGGGGCTGAAGGAGCAACAGGCAGCCCAGTGCAAGGGCGCGGCCGGTGCGGTTCATGGGAATCGACTTACCTCTGAAGGGCGCGCGGACCCATCGAGGGGATCCAATAAGCGCGCATTATGAAATAAGCAGGGCCAACCTTACAAAGTCTTTACTCGTTTTTCTGCTGCACGGGGAATATATCGCCCGATTGACGGGGGATTATTAGCAGAAGCGTAGGAATAAAGGTGTAAATCCAGGTGAAAGCTGACGCTGGCAATCGCCAACGTCAGCGGGCACAGCGTTATTTCAATGCGGCGAAGGCACGCTCGGCGGCATCCAGCGTCAGTTTCAACTCGGCTTCGCCATGAGCGATCGAGGTGAAGCCGGCTTCGAAAGCGCTTGGTGCCAGGTACACGCCGCCCTCGAGCATCAAGTGGAAGAAACGACCGAACAGCTTGGCGTCGCTGGCCATCACGTCATCGAAAGTCACGATGTCGTCGGCACCGCTGAAGTACAGGCCAAACATACCGCCAGCCTGCGTGGTCACGAACGGAATGCCAGCAGCATCGGCGCGCTGTTGCAGGCCATCGAGCAAGCGGCTGGTGTAGTCGGTCAGCTCGTCGTGGAAACCGGGACGGCTGATCAGGCGCAACGTCGTCAGGCCCGCCGCCATTGCCAATGGGTTGCCCGACAAGGTGCCTGCCTGATACACCGGACCCAGTGGCGCGATGTGCGACATGATTTCGCGCTTGCCGCCGAAGCAGCCGACCGGCATGCCGCCACCGATGATCTTGCCAAAGGTGCTCAGGTCCGGCGTCACGCCGAAGTGCGCTTGTGCACCGCCGAGGGCAACTCGGAAACCGGTCATCACTTCGTCGAAAATCAGCACTACGCCGTGTTTGTCGCACAGGGTCCGCAGGCCTTCGAGGAAACCTGGCGCCGGCGGAACGCAGTTCATGTTGCCGGCCACCGGCTCAACGATGATGCAGGCCACGTCCTGGCCGACGTCAGCGAGCATGGCTTCGACCGCGTCGATGTCATTGAACGGCAGAGTCAGGGTGTGCTTGGCGAAATCCGCCGGCACACCGGCCGAGCTCGGCACGCCTTGGGTCAGCGCGCCGGAGCCGGCCTTGACCAGCAGGCTATCGGAGTGACCGTGATAGCAGCCTTCGAACTTGATGATGTTGTCGCGACCGGTGAAACCACGGGCCAGACGGATGGCACTCATGGTCGCTTCGGTGCCGGAGCTGACCATGCGCACCATTTCCATCGACGGCACGATCGAGCAGACCAGGTCGGCCATCTCGGTTTCCATCGCGGTCGGGGCGCCGTAGGACAAGCCGTGCTCCAGTTGTTTACGCACAGCATCCAGCACGTCCGGGTGGCTGTGACCGAGAATCATCGGGCCCCAGGAACCGACGTAGTCAACGTAACGCTTGTCGTCTTCGTCGGTGACGTAGGCGCCTTCGGCGTGTTTGAAGAACAGCGGCGTGCCGCCCACACTTTTGAACGCGCGAACAGGCGAGTTCACGCCACCGGGGATGTGTTTTTGGGCGTTGGCAAACAGGGTTTCGGAACGAGACATGATCGGGCTCTCAAATCAGATTTTCAGTAATTCGTTAAAGGCGCGGGCACGGCGTGTCACTTCAGCCGTGCTCTCGGCGCCAAACAGGCCATGCACCACCGCCAGCAAGTCGACCCCGTGGGCCACCAGCGGGGCGGCGTTGTCGAGGGTGATGCCGCCGATCGCGCAGATCGGCAGGTGCAGTTTGCTGCGGGCCTGGTCCAGCAATTCGAGGCTGCAGGTCGGTGCGCCGGGTTTGGTATTGGAATTGAAGAAGCGGCCGAAGGCGACGTAACTGGCGCCTTCCTTGGCTGCTTGCTCGGCGAGTTCGAGTTGCGCGTGACAGGTCGAACCGATGATCGCCTGGCGACCGAGCAGCGCACGGGTCGGCGACAGCGGGCCATCGGTCTGGCCCAGGTGTACGCCGACATTCAGGCGAGCGGCCAGTTCGGCGTCGTCATTGATAATCAGCTGAGTCTTGTAGCGGTCGCACAGATTGCGCAGGGCTTCGGCCTCACGCAAACGTCGGGCCTCGTCGCTGCTTTTGTCGCGGTATTGCAGCAGGGTGACGCCGCCTTCCAGCGCCGCCTCCACGTACGAAAGAAATTTACCGGCCAGCAACTGGCTGTCGGTAATGGCGTACAGGCCACGTAGTTTCATCGGACAAGCCTCACCGCAGTGCGAATAGAAAGTTACGAACAGAAATCCAGCGGCAGGCGACGCGGCACGAACTGGCCTTTGCCCAACTGCTCGGCATCCCGCAGGGTACGCCACGTGTAGTTAAGCGCGGTCTGCACGGCACTGACGAGATTTTCACCCTGGGCCAGACGACCGGCCAGGGCGCTGGCCAAGGTGCAACCGGAGCCGTGATAACTGCCGGGCAAGCGCTGGCAAGTAAAGGTTTCGCGGTGACCATCGCGGCTGTACAGGCGATTGTGGATTTCGTGTTCGTCGCCATGGCCGCCCGTGATCAGCAGGTGCTTGACGAACGGCAGGAGTTTTTCAGCGCACTCGTCCGCGGTGCCTTCGGGCAGTTCGGCGAGGATGCGGGCTTCGGGCAGGTTAGGGGTGGCGATGATGGACAGGGGCAGCAGGCGTTCGCGCATGGCGTAGCCGACTTCATCCTTACCCAGGCGTCCGCCGCCACCGGCGCGCAGCACCGGGTCGCAGACCACCGGCAAGTGCGGGTGCGCCGAGAGCAGTTCGACCACGGTGTCGACCATCTCCAGGGAACCGAGCATGCCCAGTTTCACGGCAGCGACTTCGGAGTCGTTGAGCACGGCGTTGGCCTGGGCCAGCACCCACTCGCGGTCGAGCACGCGAAAGTCAGTGACGTTGACCGTGTCTTGCACGGTCAGGGCGGTGACGGCCGGGGCCGCATGACAACCCTGGGCGAGCAGGGCTTCGATATCTGCCTGCAAGCCGGCGCCACCACTGGGGTCGTGGCCGGAGAGACAGAGGACAACGGGGCGAGAGCTGTAGATATTCATGGTGCGCGAGCTTACCACCAAACATCGATTTTCGGGTGCAGTGGTCGCCAGCTCTGCCGATACATTGTGGTGAGAGGGCTTGCCCCGTTCCGCTGCGAAGCCGTGGTGAATCTGGCGACGCAATGTTACCGACCGAATGCAAAGGGTGGGGCGCTGCGCACCTCCATGTGAGCAAGCAACCTCGCCTCAGGTGTTGCATGTAGCCATAAGCTGACCGTGTAAACAGATTTTCCTGAAGTTCGTCGCTGGAACGCCCGTACTAGAGCCATTGCAGGAAAAATTTCAATGGTGCTCAATGGCCATCAGCGGCTATGCTAGAGTGGATCCAAACCAATAACAGGTAATACCGGTTTTACGTCTACTCAAAGGGAATGAGGGGCTTCCTGAGATAACCGGACAGGCCACGCTGGGGCTTAAATGCGCTATTTGCTGATGTTGCTGTTGTGCTTGCCCCTCATGGCGAGCGCCGTCGAATTCGATGAATTCACCCAGAGCCTTCCCCTGGGCCGAACCCTGCAGGTCTACGAAGACGCGGGCGGTCAGGCGACCATCGCCGATGTCCGTGCGCAAGCCGCGGCCGGTAACTTCAAGCCCCACGATAAAGCCACCCTCAACGCCGGTTACTCGCGTTCGGTGTTCTGGCTGAAAATCGATCTGCATTACCGTCCGTCGAACCCGGCGGCGCAACGGACCTGGCTGCTGGAACTGGCCTATCCACCCCTCGATCACCTCGATCTCTACTTGCCCGATGCTGGCGGTGACTTTCGATTGGCCCGGCAAACAGGCGATGCGTTGCCGTTTGCCAGTCGCGAGTTCCGCCAGAACAACTACCTGTTCGATCTCGATTTCCTGCCTGACCAGGCGCAAACCGTGTACTTGCGCCTGCAAAGCGAAGGGTCGATCCAGGCGCCCGTCACCTTGTGGTCGAGCACCGCTTACCTCGAAGAACAGCCGGTCCGCCTTTATGTGCTGGGGCTGATTTATGGCGTGTTGTTGGGGATGCTGGTCTACAACCTGTTCATCTACCTCAGCGTGCGCGACACCAGCTATCTCTATTACATCTTCTACATCGCTTCCTTCGGCCTGTATCAACTGTCAGTGAACGGCGCAGCCGTGGAGTATTTCTGGCCGGACAATCCGTGGTGGGCCAACGCCGCGACGCCATTCTTCATCGGTTGTGCTGGACTGTTCGGCAGCCAGTTCGCCCGCAGCTTCTTGCAGACGGCCAACCACAGTCGCTGGCTCGACCGTTTACTGTTGGCGCTGGTGGCGTTCAGTGCGCTCGTGGTCGGGTTGTCGTTGATGACCAGCTACGCCTTGGCCTTGCGCCTGGCAACAGCCTTGGCGTTGGTTTTCACCGTGGCGATTTTCATCGCCGGGCTATGCGCCTGGCTGGGTGGCTTGCGGGTGGCCCGATATTTCATCATTGCCTGGTCGGCCTTCCTGCTCGGCGGCATCGTCAACACCCTCATGGTGTTGGGATACCTGCCGAACGTGTTCCTGACCATGTATTCCAGCCAGATCGGTTCGGCCATCGAAGTGGCGCTGCTGTCCCTCGCCTTGGCCGACCGCATCAACGCCATGCGCGAGCAGCAAGCGCAGACGCTGTTCGATGCCGGTCAGA
The DNA here is from genome assembly GCF_029959925.1 of Pseudomonas sp. PS02303. Taxonomy (NCBI): domain Bacteria; kingdom Pseudomonadati; phylum Pseudomonadota; class Gammaproteobacteria; order Pseudomonadales; family Pseudomonadaceae; genus Pseudomonas; species Pseudomonas sp. PS02303. Next base: position 3,004 of record NZ_JASCOM010000107.1, on the reverse strand, counting down.
AACTCGAGGTGCTGAACCAGCAACTGGCCCACAGTAACAAGCTCAAGGATGAATTCCTCGCCACCCTGACCCACGAATTGCGCACGCCCATGAACGGTGTGATCGGTTCGCTGGAGTTGATGCAAACCGTCGAGATGGACCCGGAGCTGGAGCAATACCAGCAAACCGCCGCCGGCTCCGCACGGGACATGATGCGCATGGTCAACGGCATCCTGACCCTCACCGAGTTGCAGGCCGGCAAGCTTAAAGTCATCCCGGCAACGTTCAGTCTGCGTGGCGTGGTCGACACCTTGCGCACCCAATTCGAGGGCAATGCTTCAGGCAAGTCCCTGGACTTCAAAGTCGAAGTGATGCCGGGCCTGCCGGATCGCTTGAACGGTGACAGCGCCAAGTTGGCGCAATGCCTGGAATGCCTGCTGGATAACGCCATCAAGTTCACCCGGGTCGGCGGGCTGGCCCTGCGCGTGACGGGCAAACCGGTGGAAAACGGCCGGGTGTCGCTGTCGTTTGCGGTGATCGACACCGGTATCGGTTTTACCGATCTGGGAGAGGCGACGCTGTATCAGCGCTTCTTCCAGCTCGATGGCTCGATGACCCGTGAATACGGTGGCCTGGGCGTAGGCCTGGCGATCTGTCGGCAACTGGTCGAATTGCTCGGCGGACGCCTCACCCATCGATCCGAGCCCGGCAGCGGCAGCCGTTTCCAGTTGGACGTCGAGTTCGAACTGCCTGTGGTCGAGCGGCCGGCAGTGCCCTTGATGACCCGCGAGTTTCCGCGTCTTCGATTGCCACAGGACTGCACGGTGCTGCTGGTGGATGACAACAGCATCAATCAATTGGTGATGCGTGGCATGTTGCTCAAGCTCGGGTTCCGGGTGCGCGCCACCGACAGCGGCGCTGCCGCGCTCGACCTCTTGCAGCGTGAAAGCTTCGATGCTGTCCTGCTCGATGGTCAGTTGCCGACGCTGGATGGCACCGCCTTTTGCTGCCAGATCCGCGGCTTGCCGGGCTGTGCCGACTTGCCGGTGTTCGTGATTGCCGTGAGCGCCGACCGGGAGCGCTGCCCGACGGGAGCCTTGATCGATCACCTGAGCAAACCGGTGAAATTCGAGGATCTGCAAGCGGCGCTCTATCGCCGGGTACTCTGTTCGGGGCAAGGCGAAAGCGCCGACATTTAGGCGGGTATGACACTTTGTTCGGCCAAGAGGCGGTGCTTAACTGAATCCCTTGGCTGACCAAAGGAGCCCCGTCATGAACCTGCATCAGTTCGCCGAAACCCACGAAGTCACCAATCAGCCCCCGTCGCTGGACGGCGCCAACCTCTATCGCATCGACCTGCCTTTGCAAGAATGGTCTCGGCGTTTCGGGGCGGGTTGGGCCGAGTCGCGGATCGACGCTTATGGTGCATTGGCCGGCGGGCCGCTGATGGAAGCAGGGTTCCTGGCCAATCAGAACAAACCGGTGTTCGTCAGCCATGACCGATACGGGCATCGCATCGACCTGGTGGAATTTCACCCGGCGTATCACCAGTTGATGCGCACGGCGGTCGAGCACGGCTTGACCTCATTACCCTGGGCACATCCGCAACCTGGCGCCCATGTGGCTCGCGCGTCGATGACGTACCTGCACAGCCAGGCCGAAGCCGGCAGCGGTTGCCCGTTGACCATGACCTTCGCCAGCGTCCCGGCGATGCGCCTGCAACCGGACCTGGCCGAGCAGTGGCTGCCGAAAATCCTCTCGACCGAATACGACCCGCGCAATGTCGGCATGGCCCACAAGGCCGGTGTCACCATCGGCATGGCGATGACCGAGAAACAGGGCGGCACCGACGTGCGGGCCAACACCACCAAGGCGTACCCGGTCGGCGCCAGTGGCCCGGGCCAGGCTTATGAATTGGTCGGACACAAGTGGTTCTGTTCCGCGCCGATGTGCGATGCCTTCCTGACGTTGGCGCAGACCGACAAGGGCCTGACCTGTTTCCTTCTGCCGCGCCATCGCCCGGACGACACGCGCAATCAGTTCTACATCCAGCGCCTGAAGAACAAACTCGGCAATTGCTCCAATGCCTCCAGCGAAGTGGAGTTTCGTGGCGCGCTGGCGTGGATGGTCGGTGAAGAAGGGCGCGGTGTTCCGACCATCATTGAAATGGTCGCGATGACTCGCTTCGATTGCATGGTCGGTTCCAGCTCGCTGATGCGTCAGGCGCTGACCCAGGCCAGCCATCACTGCGCACATCGCATGGTCGGCGGCAAGTTGCTCAGCGAACAGCCGTTGATGCAAAACGTACTCGCCGATCTGGCGCTGGAAAGCGAAGCGGCCCTGGCCTTGAGCCTGCGCATGGGCAAGGCGCTGGATCATCTGGATGACAGCCACGAAGCCAAATTCGCCCGGTTGGTGACGGCGGTGGGCAAGTACTGGATCTGCAAGCGCGCGCCGGCAATGATCAACGAAGCCGCCGAATGCATGGGCGGTGCGGGCTATGTCGAGGAAAGCATCCTCCCGCGCCTCTACCGTGAGGCACCGGTCAATTCGACGTGGGAAGGTTCCGGCAACGTGCAGTGCCTGGACGTGCTGCGGGCGCTATCGAAGGAGCCAGGTGTGCTTGATGTGTTGTTCCGCGAGTTGGGTGATGGTCACGGCGATAAGCGCCTGGCTGCGCACATCAGCCAGTTGCAGACGGCGTTCAAGGACACCAGCGACATTCAATACCGTGCGCGGCAGCTCACTGAAGACATTGCGCTGGGGCTTCAGGCCAAACTGTTGCTGGAAGCCGGCAACTCGGCAGTCAGCGATGCGTTCATCGCCAGTCGCCTCGGCTCGGCCGGTCGGGTGTATGGCGCGTTGCCGCGTGGGCTGGATGTTGAGGCGATCGTCGCCCGCTCGACTCCGCAGGGTTTTTGACCACGATGGCATGAACCACACAGAACCCCTGTAGGAGTGAGCCTGCTCGCGATAGCGTTGGCACATCCAACATCTATGTGACTGACAAGCCGTTATCGCGAGC